>NZ_JAMBOC010000065.1 GCF_023715405.1 Solibacillus isronensis | reverse complement strand
CGGAAGGTGCGGCTGGATCACCTCCTTTCTAAGGATTTTTCGGAATCATTCCCTTGGGGAATGAAACATTAACGTTTGCTGTTCAGTTTTGAAGGTTCATTCTTAATTGAATGGAATACTTCAAAACACTCGTTCTTTGAAAACTGGATAAAACGACATTGAAAGCAATAAATCTAATTTCTATTTTATAGATTTTTAAACA
>NZ_JAMBOC010000064.1 GCF_023715405.1 Solibacillus isronensis | reverse complement strand
GGTAGCCGTATCGGTAGGTGCGGCTTGATCACCTCCTTTCTAAGGATTTTTCGGAATCATTCCCTTGGGGAATGAAACATTAACGGTTGCTGTTCAGTTTTGAAGGTTCATTCTTAATTGAATGGAATACTTCAAAACACTCGTTCTTTGAAAACTGGATAAAACGACATTGAAAGCAATAAATCAAATTTCTATTTTATAGATTTTTAAACA
>NZ_JAMBOC010000063.1 GCF_023715405.1 Solibacillus isronensis | reverse complement strand
CAAGGTAGCCGTATCGGAAGGTGCGGCTGGATCACCTCCTTTCTAAGGATTTTTCGGAATCATTCCCGTGGGGAATGAACCATTAACGGTTGCTGTTCAGTTTTGACGGTTCATTCTTAATTGAATGAAACACTTCAAAACACTCGTTCTTTGAAAACTGGATAAAACGACATTGAAAGCAATAAATCAAATTTCTCTTTTATAGATTTTTAAACA
>NZ_JAMBOC010000062.1 GCF_023715405.1 Solibacillus isronensis | reverse complement strand
ATCAGGTAGATAGGTTCGAGGTGGAAGTGCGGTGACGCATGCAGCTGACGAATACTAATCGGTCGAGGACTTAACCACATTTTATTGCATAATTCAATGAAACGTTTATCCAGTTTTGAAAGAATGATCTTTCTAAGGGTTTCAAGACACAAGCTAGTCGAGGAAACGACTGAGTGATTGAAGGAGCGTACTAAAGTACGTGACTGAAAGAACGAGG
>NZ_JAMBOC010000061.1 GCF_023715405.1 Solibacillus isronensis | reverse complement strand
TGGGGTGAAGTCGTAACAAGGTAGCCGTATCGGAAGGTGCGGCTGGATCACCTCCTTTCTAAGGATTTTTCGGAATCATTCCCTTGGGGAATGAAACATTAACGTTTGCTGTTCAGTTTTGAAGGTTTATGATGAATTTTATATACTTCTAAGAGGGCCTATAGCTCAGCTGGTTAGAGCGCACGCCTGATAAGCGTGAGGTCGATGGTTCGAGTCCATTTAGGCCCACCAT
>NZ_JAMBOC010000060.1 GCF_023715405.1 Solibacillus isronensis | reverse complement strand
ATGGTGGGCCTAAATGGACTCGAACCATCGACCTCACGCTTATCAGGCGTGCGCTCTAACCAGCTGAGCTATAGGCCCTCTTAGAAGTATATAAAATTCATCATAAACCTTCAAAACTGAACAGCAACCGTTAATGTTTCATTCCCCAAGGGAATGATTCCGAAAAATCCTTAGAAAGGAGGTGATCCAGCCGCACCTTCCGATACGGCTACCTTGTTACGACTTCACCCCA
>NZ_JAMBOC010000059.1 GCF_023715405.1 Solibacillus isronensis | reverse complement strand
AAATCCCCGGATCAAAGCTTACTTACAGCTCCCCGAGGCATATCGGTGTTAGTGCCGTCCTTCATCGACTCCTAGTGCCAAGGCATCCACCGTGCGCCCTTATTAACTTAACCAAAAGTTAACACTTGGATAAAATCCAAGATTTAAGTTTACACGTCAATTGCTTGACTTGTTTAAAAATCTATAAAATAGAAATTTGATTTATTGCTTTCAATGTCGTTTTATCCAGTTTTCAAAGAAC
>NZ_JAMBOC010000058.1 GCF_023715405.1 Solibacillus isronensis | reverse complement strand
TAAAATTGGTGGAGCCTAGCGGGATCGAACCGCTGACCTCCTGCGTGCAAGGCAGGCGCTCTCCCAGCTGAGCTAAGGCCCCAATATTAGTATTAAGAGGTTATATAAAGAATTTATATGGTGGGCCTAAATGGACTCGAACCATCGACCTCACGCTTATCAGGCGTGCGCTCTAACCAGCTGAGCTATAGGCCCTCTTAGAAGTATATAAAATTCATCATAAACCTTCAAAACTGAACAGCAA
>NZ_JAMBOC010000057.1 GCF_023715405.1 Solibacillus isronensis | reverse complement strand
TTAGCATCAGGATTGGCATTATCAATATTGGTAGGAGGCGCAGGCTTAAGCTCAAGTTCAGTAGGAGCAGCTCCAATTAATGAAAAAGCGATTACAATTGAGAATTCATTAAAAGACGATGAAGTGCGTCCGATGGTTTGGGCAGCAGTAGGACAAGCAGCATTAAAAGGAGCTGCTTGGGGAGCTGGATGGGTTGTAGGTGAAAAAGCAGCAAATGCAGTTTTTGGAAGCAGTATTGAGCCTGCAGCTGA
>NZ_JAMBOC010000056.1 GCF_023715405.1 Solibacillus isronensis | reverse complement strand
TAGATCTAAGATTTAAGTTTACACGTCAATTACTTGACTTGTTTAAAAATCTATAAAATAGAAATTTGATTTATTGCTTTCAATGTCGTTTTATCCAGTTTTCAAAGAACGAGTGTTTTGAAGTATTCCATTCAATTAAGAATGAACCTTCAAAACTGAACAGCAACCGTTAATGTTTCATTCCCCAAGGGAATGATTCCGAAAAATCCTTAGAAAGGAGGTGATCCAGCCGCACCTTCCGATACGGCTACC
>NZ_JAMBOC010000055.1 GCF_023715405.1 Solibacillus isronensis | reverse complement strand
CTTAGCGGGTGTGGCGGAATTGGCAGACGCACTAGACTTAGGATCTAGCGCCGCAAGGCGTGGGGGTTCGACTCCCTTCACCCGCACCATTTTAATTTCATATTACTGTCAGAGTAAAAATATCTTATGCATTTTGCGGAAGTAGTTCAGTGGTAGAACACCACCTTGCCAAGGTGGGGGTCGCGAGTTCGAACCTCGTCTTCCGCTCCAAAAAATGCCGGGGTGGCGGAACTGGCAGACGCACAGGACTTAA
>NZ_JAMBOC010000054.1 GCF_023715405.1 Solibacillus isronensis | reverse complement strand
GATAGGTTCGAGGTGGAAGTGCGGTGACGCATGCAGCTGACGAATACTAATCGGTCGAGGACTTAACCACATTTTATTGCGCAATTCAATGAAACGTTTATCCAGTTTTGAAAGAATGAAATTCTTTCAATAGTGAAGTGATGATGGCAAAGAGGTCACACCCGTTCCCATACCGAACACGGAAGTTAAGCTCTTTAGCGCCGATGGTAGTTGGGGGCTTCCCCCTGTGAGAGTAGGACGTCGCTTCGCACATGT
>NZ_JAMBOC010000053.1 GCF_023715405.1 Solibacillus isronensis | reverse complement strand
TCCAGTTTTGAAAGAATGATCTTTCTAAGGGTTTCAAGACACAAGCTAGTCGAGGAAACGACTGAGTGATTGAAGGAGCGTACTAAAGTACGTGACTGAAAGAACGAGGGAAGTTGACGAAGGATAGCGCCGTGTATTGGAAGCCGAAAATAGTGAAGTGATGATGGCAAAGAGGTCACACCCGTTCCCATACCGAACACGGAAGTTAAGCTCTTTAGCGCCGATGGTAGTTGGGGGCTTCCCCCTGTGAGAGTA
>NZ_JAMBOC010000052.1 GCF_023715405.1 Solibacillus isronensis | reverse complement strand
AACTCCGGGAAACCGGGGCTAATACCGAATAATACTTTTTAACACATGTTTTGAAGTTGAAAGACGGTTTCGGCTGTCACTATAAGATGGACCCGCGGCGCATTAGCTAGTTGGTGAGGTAACGGCTTACCAAGGCAACGATGCGTAGCCGACCTGAGAGGGTGATCGGCCACACTGGGACTGAGACACGGCCCAGACTCCTACGGGAGGCAGCAGTAGGGAATCTTCCACAATGGACGAAAGTCTGATGGAGCA
>NZ_JAMBOC010000051.1 GCF_023715405.1 Solibacillus isronensis | reverse complement strand
AATCAGTAGGTCGAGGGTTCGACTCCTTTCGCCGGCACCATTTAGAGAGCCATTAGCTCAGTTGGTAGAGCATCTGACTTTTAATCAGAGGGTCGAAGGTTCGAGTCCTTCATGGCTCACCAGTTTTTATATTTAAATACTGCTTAGCGGGTGTGGCGGAATTGGCAGACGCACTAGACTTAGGATCTAGCGCCGCAAGGCGTGGGGGTTCGACTCCCTTCACCCGCACCATTTTAATTTCATATTACTGTCAGAG
>NZ_JAMBOC010000050.1 GCF_023715405.1 Solibacillus isronensis | reverse complement strand
TAATCAGTAGGTCGAGGGTTCGACTCCTTTCGCCGGCACCATTTAGAGAGCCATTAGCTCAGTTGGTAGAGCATCTGACTTTTAATCAGAGGGTCGAAGGTTCGAGTCCTTCATGGCTCACCAGTTTATTATTTAAATACTGCTTAGCGGGTGTGGCGGAATTGGCAGACGCACTAGACTTAGGATCTAGCGCCGCAAGGCGTGGGGGTTCGACTCCCTTCACCCGCACCATTTTAATTTCATATTACTGTCAGAG
>NZ_JAMBOC010000049.1 GCF_023715405.1 Solibacillus isronensis | reverse complement strand
CCCACTATAGTGAAGTGATGATGGCAAAGAGGTCACACCCGTTCCCATACCGAACACGGAAGTTAAGCTCTTTAGCGCCGATGGTAGTTGGGGGCTTCCCCCTGTGAGAGTAGGACGTCGCTTCGCAAAAACTTGGAGGATTAGCTCAGCTGGGAGAGCACCTGCCTTACAAGCAGGGGGTCGGCGGTTCGAGCCCGTCATCCTCCACCATTTCTAAATGCCGGTGTAGCTCAGTTGGTAGAGCAACTGACTTGTAATC
>NZ_JAMBOC010000048.1 GCF_023715405.1 Solibacillus isronensis | reverse complement strand
AGTGCTCTACCAAGCTGAGCTACATTCCGAAATAATATGGCGCGCCCGGCAGGAGTCGAACCCACAACCTTCTGATCCGTAGTCAGACGCTCTATCCAATTGAGCTACGGGCGCATATTGTTTATTTTAAAAATGGTGCCGAGGGCCGGAATCGAACCGGCACGGTGATCACTCACCGCAGGATTTTAAGTCCTGTGCGTCTGCCAGTTCCGCCACCCCGGCATTTTTTGGAGCGGAAGACGAGGTTCGAACTCGCGAC
>NZ_JAMBOC010000047.1 GCF_023715405.1 Solibacillus isronensis | reverse complement strand
AAAGTTAACACTTGGATAAAATCCAAGATTTAAGTTTACACGTCAATTGCTTGACTTGTTTAAAAATCTATAAAATAGAAATTTGATTTATTGCTTTCAATGTCGTTTTATCCAGTTTTCAAAGAACAAGTTAATAAAATTGGTGGAGCCTAGCGGGATCGAACCGCTGACCTCCTGCGTGCAAGGCAGGCGCTCTCCCAGCTGAGCTAAGGCCCCAATATTAGTATTAAGAGGTTATATAAAGAATTTATATGGTGGGCC
>NZ_JAMBOC010000046.1 GCF_023715405.1 Solibacillus isronensis | reverse complement strand
ATCGCTAGCAAAGCAAATGAGCTTTCAAACTACTTTTATGGAGAGTTTGATCCTGGCTCAGGACGAACGCTGGCGGCGTGCCTAATACATGCAAGTCGAGCGGACGAATTTTTGGTGCTTGCACCGAATTTTCGTTAGCGGCGGACGGGTGAGTAACACGTGGGTAACCTACCTTATAGATTGGGATAACTCCGGGAAACCGGGGCTAATACCGAATAATACTTTTTAACACATGTTTGAAAGTTGAAAGACGGTTTCGGC
>NZ_JAMBOC010000045.1 GCF_023715405.1 Solibacillus isronensis | reverse complement strand
GCTTATCAGGCGTGCGCTCTAACCAGCTGAGCTATAGGCCCTATTTAAAAACTGGAGCGGGTGATCGGAATCGAACCGACAACATCAGCTTGGAAGGCTGAGGTTTTACCACTAAACTACACCCGCAAATGGTGGGTTTGGACGGAATCGAACCGCCGACACTTAGAGCTTCAATCTAATGCTCTACCAACTGAGCTACAAACCCACAAATGGCGGTCCCGACCGGGATCGAACCGGCGATCTCCTGCGTGACAGGCAGGCATGTTAACCGCTACACCACGGGACCATTTGGTTGCGGGGGCAGGACTTGAACCTGCGACCTTCGGGTTATGAG
>NZ_JAMBOC010000044.1 GCF_023715405.1 Solibacillus isronensis | reverse complement strand
CTTAGCGGGTGTGGCGGAATTGGCAGACGCACTAGACTTAGGATCTAGCGCCGCAAGGCGTGGGGGTTCGACTCCCTTCACCCGCACCATTTTAATTTCATATTACTGTCAGAGTAAAAATATCTTAAGCATTTTGCGGAAGTAGTTCAGTGGTAGAACACCACCTTGCCAAGGTGGGGGTCGCGAGTTCGAACCTCGTCTTCCGCTCCAAAAAAATGCCGGGGTGGCGGAACTGGCAGACGCACAGGACTTAAAATCCTGCGGTGAGTGATCACCGTGCCGGTTCGATTCCGGCCCTCGGCACCATCTTTTAAATAAACAATATGCGCCCGTAGCT
>NZ_JAMBOC010000043.1 GCF_023715405.1 Solibacillus isronensis | reverse complement strand
GCGTGTGCGAAGCGACGTCCTACTCTCACAGGGGGAAGCCCCCAACTACCATCGGCGCTAAAGAGCTTAACTTCCGTGTTCGGTATGGGAACGGGTGTGACCTCTTTGCCATCATCACTTCACTATTGTCGGCTTTCAATCCACTGCTGTGTCTTGAAACCCTTGAAAAAATTTTCATTCTTTCAAAACTGGATAAACGTTTCATTGAATTTGTGCAATAAAATGTGGTTAAGTCCTCGACCGATTAGTATTCGTCAGCTGCATGCGTCACCGCACTTCCACCTCGAACCTATCTACCTGATCGTCTTTCAGGGGTCTTACTTACTTGCGTAATGGG
>NZ_JAMBOC010000042.1 GCF_023715405.1 Solibacillus isronensis | reverse complement strand
ACAGTACTTAGCGTTCTTCGTTTTCCTATGTATGACCCGTACGGGATTCGAACCCGTGTTACCGCCGTGAAAGGGCGGTGTCTTAACCACTTGACCAACGGGCCGATGGCGGAGACAGAGGGATTTGAACCCTCGCGCCGCTTACGCGACCTACACCCTTAGCAGGGGCGCCTCTTCAGCCTCTTGAGTATGTCCCCAAAAATAGAAAAAATGGCTCCGAAGGCAGGACTCGAACCTGCGACCTGCCGGTTAACAGCCGGATGCTCTACCAACTGAGCTACTTCGGAATAATACTATGGTGGGCCTAAATGGACTCGAACCATCGACCTCACGCTTAT
>NZ_JAMBOC010000041.1 GCF_023715405.1 Solibacillus isronensis | reverse complement strand
AGTTAACACTTGGATAAAATCCAAGATTTAAGTTTACACGTCAATTGCTTGACTTGTTTAAAAATCTATAAAATAGAAATTTGATTTATTGCTTTCAATGTCGTTTTATCCAGTTTTCAAAGAACGAAGCAGCTGACTTCAATCACATCGTGAGAAGCTTCACTGATTTTGCTTCATGCAGCTTTGCGACGTAAGCGCAAGCGTCAGGAGCAAGGTTTTGAAGTATTCCATTCAATTAAGAATGAACCTTCAAAACTGAACAGCAAACGTTAATGTTTCATTCCCCAAGGGAATGATTCCGAAAAATCCTTAGAAAGGAGGTGATCCAGCCGCACCTTCCG
>NZ_JAMBOC010000040.1 GCF_023715405.1 Solibacillus isronensis | reverse complement strand
CACCTGCGGTGAGAGCACCAGCAGACGACCGATTGTCGCTGTCAGCAGCACCACGACCAGAGGAACGGCCACGCGGTGACGCAACTGCGGCAAGTGCCACGGGGACCCGCCCGGCGAGGGGGAAGTGTACTGCGCCGGATTGGTCATACAGCAATGGTGACACGAGACACCGTGTGAATCCTGGTGTCGGCGTGTCGTGCTCCGCGTGGCGCCAGCAGACGCTCGTTTCACGTGAAACAGCTTGTGAAAAGGCTACCCATAAGCATTGCATGTCTTGTACGCCATATTAGACGCCCGCTCCCGCGGGCCCCTTCCCGGCACCGGAGGACATCCGCCCCACTTTCGCCCGGACTTCGTGTTCGTTGCCCGAACGTTGACTACACTCAGG
>NZ_JAMBOC010000039.1 GCF_023715405.1 Solibacillus isronensis | reverse complement strand
ACGCGCTGTATCGCAGCCTGCTCGCGCAGGTCGAAGGGCTGACGCGGCTGATCGAGGATCTGCGCGTGATCAGCCTCGCCGATAGCGGCCACCTGAGCATCGAGATCCGCGACACCGACCTCGCCGCCGAGGTACGCGCCGTGGTCGACGCGTTCGCGCACGCGCTGCAGGCCGCCGGCCAGCATCCGGAATTCGATCTCGACCCGCGACGCATGCGCTGCGACCCGGTCCGGCTCCGCCAGGCGTTGCTCGCGCTGCTGGAAAATGCGCGCCGCCATGCGGTGCCCGGTGCGATCCGGATCCAGACGCGCATCGAGAACGGGATGTGCCGGCTGCGCGTCGAGGACGACGGCCCCGGTATCCCGGCCGAGTTCGCGCCGCACGTGTTC
>NZ_JAMBOC010000038.1 GCF_023715405.1 Solibacillus isronensis | reverse complement strand
GTGACGCCGAGCCCCGTATAGAACCACGTGCGCTGCGCGAGCCAGCCGAGCAGCGCGAGCAGCACGAGGCTCAGCACGAACGACACGAGCATGCGCTTCATCACGTGGCGGCGCTTGAAGTGGCCGAGTTCGTGCGCGAGTACGGCCTCGATCTCCTGGCCGGACAGGCGCGCGAGCAGCGTGTCGAAGAACACGATCCGTTTCGATGCGCCGAAGCCCGTGAAGTACGCGTTGCCGTGCGCGGAGCGGCGGCTGCCGTCCATCACGAACAGCCCCTTGGCCGCGAAGCCGCAGCGCTTCATCAGCGACTCGATGCGCGCGCGCAGCGCGTCGTCCTTCAGCGGCTCGAACTTGTTGAAGAGCGGCGCGATGAAGGTCGGGTAGATCAGCAGCACGAGCA
>NZ_JAMBOC010000037.1 GCF_023715405.1 Solibacillus isronensis | reverse complement strand
AGGGTGTAATGATTGAGCGCGAGCAACTGGCATTGCCGGGCGCGCCCAACGAGGTGTGGTCAATCGATTTCGTGATGGATGCGCTTTCCAACGGCCGGCGCGTGAAGTGCCTGACCGTCGTCGATGACTTCACGAAAGAGGCTGTCGACATCGTCGTCGACCATGGCATCTCAGGTTTGTATGTCGCTCGGGCATTGGACCGTGCAGCTCGCTTCCGTGGCTATCCCAAGGCGGTGCGAACAGACCAGGGACCCGAATTTACGAGCCGCGCGCTTGACCAGTGGGCGTATGCGAACGGCGTCACACTGAAGTTGATTCAGGCGGGCAAGCCAACGCAGAATGCGTACATCGAATCGTTCAACGGCAAATTCCGCGACGAATGCCTTAACGAGCACTGGTTCACGAC
>NZ_JAMBOC010000036.1 GCF_023715405.1 Solibacillus isronensis | reverse complement strand
GTGCGAAGCCGAAGGCTTTCGCCGCATCACCTACTTCCTCGACCGCCCCGACGTGATGGCGTCGTACGTCGTCACGCTGCGTGCCGACAAGGCCGCGTACCCGGTGCTGCTGTCGAACGGCAACCTCGTCGATTCGGGCGACCTGCCCGACGGCCGCCACTTCGCGAAATGGGAAGACCCGTTCCGCAAGCCGAGCTATCTGTTCGCGCTGGTCGCGGGCAAGCTCGTCGCGATCGAGGAAACGATCACCACCGGCTCCGGCAAGGAAAAGCTGCTGCAGGTGTGGGTCGAACCGGCCGATCTCGACAAGACGCGTCACGCGATGGATTCGCTGATCCACTCGATCCGCTGGGACGAAAAGCGCTTCGGCCTCGAGCTCGATCTCGACCGCTTCATGATCGTCGCGGTCGGCGACTTCAACA
>NZ_JAMBOC010000035.1 GCF_023715405.1 Solibacillus isronensis | reverse complement strand
GGCCCACCATATAAATTCTTTATATAACCTCTTAATACTAATATTGGGGCCTTAGCTCAGCTGGGAGAGCGCCTGCCTTGCACGCAGGAGGTCAGCGGTTCGATCCCGCTAGGCTCCACCAATTTTACTTTTAGCATATGTGTTTTTTCACAATGCAAATAAAAGTAGAATTTATTATTTCGTTCTTTGAAAACTGGATAAAACGACATTGAAAGCAATAAATCAAATTTCTATTTTATAGATTTTTAAACAAGTCAAGCAATTGACGTGTAAACTTAAATCTTGGATTTATCCAAGTATTAACTTTTGGTTAAGTTAATAAGGGCGCACGGTGGATGCCTTGGCACTAGGAGTCGATGAAGGACGGCACTAACACCGATATGCCTCGGGGAGCTGTAAGTAAGCTTTGATCCGGGGATTTCCGAA
>NZ_JAMBOC010000034.1 GCF_023715405.1 Solibacillus isronensis | reverse complement strand
GGCGGCGTGCTGTACGTGTTCGGCATGTTCGCGGTGACGCTGGCCGTCAACGTGCCGCTCAACGATGCGCTCGCCGCAGCCGATCCGGCCACGGCGCAAGGCGCGGCGCTGTGGACGCGCTACCTGCACGACTGGACGAGGTGGAATCACGTGCGCACGGTGGCGTCGGCGGTCGCATGCGCATGCTTCATCGCGGCACTCGCGGCGCGCTAGCGGCAGCGCCGCCGTTACGCGTAAAACGCCGACGGCGGCATCCCGAAGTGCCGCTTGAACATCGCGGAGAACGCGCTCTGGCTGCTGTAGCCGTGATCCATCGCGACGGTCAGCACTTTTTCGCCGTGCGCCAGACGCTTGAGTGCGAGCAGCAGCCGCGCCTGCTCGCGCCAGCGGCGGAAGCTGAGCCCCGTCTCGCGCCGGAACGCGCGATGC
>NZ_JAMBOC010000033.1 GCF_023715405.1 Solibacillus isronensis | reverse complement strand
TTCGGAAATCCCCGGATCAAAGCTTACTTACAGCTCCCCGAGGCATATCGGTGTTAGTGCCGTCCTTCATCGACTCCTAGTGCCAAGGCATCCACCGTGCGCCCTTATTAACTTAACCAAAAGTTAACACTTGGATCAAATCCAAGATTTAAGTTTACACGTCAATTGCTTGACTTGTTTAAAAATCTATAAAATAGAAATTTGATTTATTGCTTTCAATGTCGTTTTATCCAGTTTTCAAAGAACGAGTGTTTTGAAGTGTTTCATTCAATTAAGAATGAACCTTCAAAACTGAACAGCAAACGTTAATGTTTCATTCCCCAAAGGAATGATTCCGAAAAATCCTTAGAAAGGAGGTGATCCAGCCGCACCTTCCGATACGGCTACCTTGTTACGACTTCACCCCAATCATCTATCCCACCTTCGGCGG
>NZ_JAMBOC010000032.1 GCF_023715405.1 Solibacillus isronensis | reverse complement strand
GTTTAACAGTGCGAATGAATGGAGTGTTTCAAATGAAAGAGTTTTATAAAAAAAGATTTGCTCTTACAGATGGAGGAGCAAGAAATTTAAGTAAAGCAACACTGGCTTCATTTTTCGTTGATTGTATAAACATGCTTCCTGCCATATTACTTATGATTTTTGCTCAGGAAGTTTTGGAAAATATGGGCAAAAGCAATGGCTTTTATATAGTATTCTCAGTTTTGACTTTGATAGCAATGTATATTTTGCTTTCTATCGAATACGATAAATTATATAACACAACCTATCAAGAAAGTGCAGATTTAAGAATAAGGACAGCGGAGAATTTATCAAAATTACCTCTATCTTACTTTTCTAAACATGACATTTCCGACATTTCACAAACAATCATGGCTGATATTGAAGGCATAGAGCATGCAATGAGCCACTCAATACCAAAGG
>NZ_JAMBOC010000031.1 GCF_023715405.1 Solibacillus isronensis | reverse complement strand
GTCGTGCTCAGCGGCATGATCACCGGCTGCGTCGGCGGGGTGGTGCGCGATGTTCTGTGCAACCAGGTGCCGCTGCTCTTCTCCAGCGAACTTTACGCGAGCGTCTCCGTCATGGTCGGCGCGATCTATGTCGGCGGGCACGAGTTGGGCATCGGGCACGACGTCGTCACGCTGGCTGCCGTCGCCTGCGGGCTCACGCTGCGTCTCCTGGCCGTGCGGTACGGCTGGGGCATGCCGAAATTCGTCTACAACAAGGACTGGTTCTAGGGCGGGCAGGCTGCGCCGGCACTTGCGCGGCAGGCGCGCCCGGCACATCCTCCGGCCACAAAAATACGAACGCTTTCAGGGAGAGGGCCTCATGCGCGGATTGGGCGGGCCGTTTATCGGCTTCGGCTCGGTGGTCATCGTCGCCGCCGTCGGTTTCTATTATTTCGCGCCAAA
>NZ_JAMBOC010000030.1 GCF_023715405.1 Solibacillus isronensis | reverse complement strand
CAAGTGGTTGAGCGCGCAGCGTTTTGCGCGCGCGAAGGTCGATCGTCACGAAATGGGCAGATGCGGCGGCTGGCCGCATGCACGGCGGTGCTCGCGCTGCTCGCCGGTTGCGCGGCGCCAGCCTCGTCCACCGCCGGCGCGCAATCCGCGTCCTGCACGCAACCGGGTGAAAGCCGCATGCTGCAGGCCGACCTGCTGTTCGGGCGCGACGTCGCCGGGCGCGGCCCCGTCACCGATGCCGAACGCGCGGCCTTCCTCGCCGACACGGTCACGCCGCGCTTCCCCGACGGCCTCACCTACTGGGACACGCACGGCCAATGGCGCGACCGCTCGACCGACAGGATCACGCACGAAGACAGCTTCGTGATCCGCATCATCGCCGACGATACGCCCGACACGCGCGCACGGCTCGCCGCGATCCGGCAGGCATACGTCCAGCGG
>NZ_JAMBOC010000029.1 GCF_023715405.1 Solibacillus isronensis | reverse complement strand
CCCCAATGGTGCGGGTAAGACGACGATGATGCGCTGCTGCACATCTCTCATCTCTCCCGACTCTGGTCGCATCGACGTACTTGGCCATGCCCCAGGCAGCCCCGAGGCCGCCGCTGCCACCGGACTTATGCCTCAGAGCGCCGGTGCCTGGAGCGGCATCCGAGCTGGCGAGCTATTGCACTACATGGCGGGTCTGCACGCCAATCCCATCGACCCGGACCTCCTCATCGAAGCGCTAGCGATTACCCCTTTTGCGCGCACCACCTATCGACGCCTCTCCGGCGGCCAACAGCAGGCCGTCAACCTTGCCGCCGCCCTGGTTGGCCGCCCCAAGCTGGTATTCCTCGATGAACCGACCTCAGGGATGGATCCTCACGCCCGCCATCATACGTGGGACATCGTTGAGCAAATGCGTCATGACGGGGTCTCCGTCGTGCTCACTAC
>NZ_JAMBOC010000028.1 GCF_023715405.1 Solibacillus isronensis | reverse complement strand
GTCTCAATCATTCTGTTCTACATGTACTCGAGCACGACTCTCATCAGATGGTAAATTTTACGGATGTTTATTTGCTACTGTGGATGGATTTAACGTTAAAGCATTCATGAGATCTGGAGCAACAGATGAAGAATTAAAAGAACAATTCAAAGCGCTGTGGCATATTCGAGATGACCGATATTCTGATGAACGAACAGAACAAACTGTTGCTAATCGCAAACGTAAAAAAATAAATATGAATTATATCGGAGGATAGTAGCCAGACCAACAGAGTATTTCATAGAAAACTGTATCTAGTCAAAGAAGATTGGAATTCCTTATTAACTCCTCATTTTATGTCGCCAAACTTTTTAGAGTCTGGCGATTTTCGCTTTATAGCTTCAAATTAACTATTGTGTGTTGTTTTAATTTTAAATGTTTATATTTTAAAGCGTTTAATTATGTAA
>NZ_JAMBOC010000027.1 GCF_023715405.1 Solibacillus isronensis | reverse complement strand
CCCGTCCGCCGCTAAAATTTTAAAGGTGCAAGCACCAATAAAATTTCCGCTCGACTTGCATGTATTAGGCACGCCGCCAGCGTTCGTCCTGAGCCAGGATCAAACTCTCCATAAAAGTAGTTTGAAAACTCATTTGCTTTGCTAGCGATCCAACTTCGTTAGAAGTTGAAATCTATTGTTTGCTTCATTTAAGAAGCTTGTTTCATTAACGTTGCTTGTTCAGTTTTCAAGGTTCATGGTGGAGCCTAGCGGGATCGAACCGCTGACCTCCTGCGTGCAAGGCAGGCGCTCTCCCAGCTGAGCTAAGGCCCCATAAATAATGGTCGGAATGACAGGATTCGAACCTACGACCCCTTGGTCCCAAACCAAGTGCTCTACCAAGCTGAGCTACATTCCGAAATAATATGGCGCGCCCGGCAGGAGTCGAACCCACAACCTTCTGATCC
>NZ_JAMBOC010000026.1 GCF_023715405.1 Solibacillus isronensis | reverse complement strand
ATCAGGTAGATAGGTTCGAGGTGGAAGTGCGGTGACGCATGCAGCTGACGAATACTAATCGGTCGAGGACTTAACCACATTTTATTGCATAATTCAATGAAACGTTTATCCAGTTTTGAAAGAATGAAAATCATTAAAAAAGTACTTGACGATTGAAAAAAGTATGATATAATGAATAATGTCTTTTAAAGAAAATAGTCTAGTGATGATGGCAAAGAGGTCACACCCGTTCCCATACCGAACACGGAAGTTAAGCTCTTTAGCGCCGATGGTAGTTGGGGGCTTCCCCCTGTGAGAGTAGGACGTCGCTAGGCTGTATTACCCAGGAGGATTAGCTCAGCTGGGAGAGCACCTGCCTTACAAGCAGGGGGTCGGCGGTTCGAGCCCGTCATCCTCCACCATTTCTAAATGCCGGTGTAGCTCAGTTGGTAGAGCAACTGACTTGTAATCAG
>NZ_JAMBOC010000025.1 GCF_023715405.1 Solibacillus isronensis | reverse complement strand
GATTACAAGTCAGTTGCTCTACCAACTGAGCTACACCGGCATTTAGAAATGGTGGAGGATGACGGGCTCGAACCGCCGACCCCCTGCTTGTAAGGCAGGTGCTCTCCCAGCTGAGCTAATCCTCCAATATTCTAGCGAAGCGACGTCCTACTCTCACAGGGGGAAGCCCCCAACTACCATCGGCGCTAAAGAGCTTAACTTCCGTGTTCGGTATGGGAACGGGTGTGACCTCTTTGCCATCATCACTTCACTATAGTGGGCTTTAAATAAGCCTATGTAAAAGAATTTCATTCTTTCAAAACTGGATAAACGTTTCATTGAATTGCGCAATAAAATGTGGTTAAGTCCTCGACCGATTAGTATTCGTCAGCTGCATGCGTCACCGCACTTCCACCTCGAACCTATCTACCTGATCGTCTTTCAGGGGTCTTACTTACTTGCGTAATGGGAAAT
>NZ_JAMBOC010000024.1 GCF_023715405.1 Solibacillus isronensis | reverse complement strand
CCTGCGCAACGCGGATCAACTGAGCCTCGCCGAGATCGAGAAGAAGATCGCCGAATTCGGCCAGAAGGCGAAGGACGGCAAGCTGTCGATCGAGGAAATGACGGGCGGTACGTTCTCGATCTCGAACGGCGGCGTGTTCGGCTCGATGCTGTCGACCCCGATCATCAACCCGCCGCAGTCGGCCATCCTCGGCGTGCACGCGACGAAGGAGCGCCCGGTCGTCGAGAACGGCCAGATCGTGATCCGCCCGATCAACTACCTCGCGCTGTCGTACGACCACCGCATCATCGACGGCCGCGAAGCCGTGCTGTCGCTCGTCGCGATGAAGGATGCGCTGGAAGATCCGGCACGCCTGCTGCTCGACCTGTAAGCCGAGTCTCACTGCATCGACCCGTTCCGCAGGGTCGCGCTCACACGCGAACCTGCGGGCGTACAAGTAGAAAGGATTGTCATGTCC
>NZ_JAMBOC010000023.1 GCF_023715405.1 Solibacillus isronensis | reverse complement strand
ACGATGCGCTGCCCTCGTGCCATCAGCGCGGCGTCGACCTCCTGCGGCGATGGGTTGAAGCGAAGATCGTCGCCGACGCGGTTCGTCAGGTAATCGTTCACGCGATCCATGTACGCGGCCGTCTCGGCGGCCGGCGGCCGCTCACCGCGCAACACTGCAGCAGCCTGCCGCGGGCCGCCGTTGTAGTCGGCGATCATCGCCTGCACGTTGCCGTCGTACTGGTCCTGCGTCGCCTTCAGGTAGCGCGCCATGCCGTCGATCGACTGCAGCGGGTCTTTCGGGTCGGTCACGCCGAACTTCTTCAGGTTGTCCGGCATCATCTGCGCGACGCCCGCCGCGCCCTTCGGCGAAACCTGATTCGAGTTCGATTTCTCGCCCGCGTGGATCAGCGCCAGCATGAGACTGGGCGGCACGCCCTCGCGCTGCGCGGCGGTCGTGATGTAGGACGAAATATTGGGA
>NZ_JAMBOC010000022.1 GCF_023715405.1 Solibacillus isronensis | reverse complement strand
CCACCGTACAGGCGGAGGTGTGGATCCGCCCCTGCGATTCGGTGGCCGGCACACGCTGCACGCGATGGCCGCCGGATTCAAATTTGAGCCGACCATAGACGCCGTCACCGCTGATCTTGGCGATCACCTCTTTAAAGCCGCCGTGCTCACCTTCGTTGGCGCTGAGGATCTCTACCTGCCAGCGGCGCGATTCTGCGTAACGGGTGTACATGCGGAATAGATCGCCGGCAAACAGCGCTGCTTCGTCGCCGCCGGTCCCGGCGCGCACTTCCACGAAGGCGTTACGCTCGTCATCAGGATCTTTCGGCAGGAGGAGAACCTGCAGCTGTTGCTCCAGCTGGTCGCCTTTTTCTTTGGCGTCACGCAGCTCTTCCTGCGCCATTTCGCGCATTTCCGGATCGTCGAGCATCATCTGCGCGGTTTCAATATCCTCCTGCACCTGACGCCAGTCGGTATAGCAG
>NZ_JAMBOC010000021.1 GCF_023715405.1 Solibacillus isronensis | reverse complement strand
CCAGCGTTCAATCTGAGCCATGATCAAACTCTTCAATTTAAGTTTGATGCTCAAAGAATTAAACTTCGTAATGAATTACGTGTTCACTCTTGAGACTTGGTATTCATTTTTCGTCCGAGGACGTTAAGAATCCATGTCACTTTGAGTGCCCACACAGATTGTCTGATAAATTGTTAAAGAGCAGTGCCGCTTCGTTTTCGCTGCGGCGCGGGGTGTGCATATTACGCTTTCCCGCTGCAGAGTCAAGCATTTATTTTTGCTTGTCTCTGCGAGGTTCTCACCGGAACCCCGCTGACCCGGCGGCTTGTTTGCCGTTGTTCCGTGTCAGTGGAGGCGCATTATAGGGAGTAATTCTGAGGTGACAAGGGGAAATGCAAAAAAAGTTTTCAACCGTCTCTTTTTTCAACAATGCGGCGAGGAATGTCGCAAAAAACCGCCGTTTTGCCGTTTTAACCGACGAAACGGGGCGCCTGGTGGCATACTGTTAGAGT
>NZ_JAMBOC010000020.1 GCF_023715405.1 Solibacillus isronensis | reverse complement strand
ATTCGGGACCGTACGCGATGGGGGTCATCGAGTTTTCACGGAAAATTTGCAGCCCGAACCCGGTCGCTGTCGACCCGGGCGAAAGGCTGAGCACGTTCGACGTGTTAGAACGATCGCTCGCATCGGTCAAGGTCGCGTGCACAGCCAGCGTGGTATCGCACTTCAGGCCAACGGCGAACGACGAAGAGACCGCCGAGGTCGCGCCGACCTCTTTGAAGTCGTACGTAATAACTCTTGGCAGATTCACATTCTGCCCTTCGCCCGATGTGACTTTGCAGCCTTGTGCGGTTACTGTGACCGGTACACTAGCCATGGGAATAGAGGCGCTTAGCACAGTGCCGCTACCATCGACAATGGTGTAGCGTCCGACGTTCAGGGCCGGAACCCTGTAACTGCCAGTACTCAAACGCCCGGTCGCCACTAGAACGACTTTTACTGTGATTGGCGTCAGGGACGACTGGGGGCTTGCCATACTGCCGTACGAGACGTCGATTCCCCCCTCTTTGACGCCCGCTTCTGGACCAAAAATACTTCTAACTATCATCGCGTACCCGATGCCGGGTACGCCGGTCTCCCAAACGTCCGATATTAGCCCGTTCGACACATAGTGAATGCC
>NZ_JAMBOC010000019.1 GCF_023715405.1 Solibacillus isronensis | reverse complement strand
GGATCAGAAGGTTGTGGGTTCGACTCCTGCCGGGCGCGCCATATTATTTCGGAATGTAGCTCAGCTTGGTAGAGCACTTGGTTTGGGACCAAGGGGTCGTAGGTTCGAATCCTGTCATTCCGACCATCATTTATGGGGCCTTAGCTCAGCTGGGAGAGCGCCTGCCTTGCACGCAGGAGGTCAGCGGTTCGATCCCGCTAGGCTCCACCATATTTTTTGTAACCAAAATAAAGATCCTGGCGGTGTAGCTCAGTTGGCTAGAGCACTCGGTTCATACCCGAAAGGTCGTGGGTTCGACTCCCTCTGCCGCCATCTTAAAGGACCTTTAGCTCAGTTGGTTAGAGCAGACGGCTCATAACCGTCCGGTCACAGGTTCGAGTCCTGTAAGGTCCACCAGTTAACGTACTAATCATAACGGAGGTATACCCAAGTCTGGCTGAAGGGATCGGTCTTGAAAACCGACAGGCGGGTAACACCGCGCGGGGGTTCGAATCCCTCTACCTCCTCCATTTTTACAAACTGGGTACTGAAAACAGGTTCAAACATTATATTATCGCGGGGTGGAGCAGTGGTAGCTCGTCGGGCTCATAACCCGAAGGTCGCAGGTTCAAGTCCTGCCCCCGCAACCAAATGGTCCCGTGGTGTAGCGGTTAACATGCCTGCCTGTCACGCAG
>NZ_JAMBOC010000018.1 GCF_023715405.1 Solibacillus isronensis | reverse complement strand
CAGGTAGATAGGTTCGAGGTGGAAGTGCGGTGACGCATGCAGCTGACGAATACTAATCGGTCGAGGACTTAACCACATTTTATTGCACAATTCAATGAAACGTTTATCCAGTTTTGAAAGAATGAAAATTTATTATAAAAAATACTTGACAAATAAGAAAAGTATGGTATAATAAGTAGTGTCTTTCAAACAAATAGTCTAGTGATGATGGCAAAGAGGTCACACCCGTTCCCATACCGAACACGGAAGTTAAGCTCTTTAGCGCCGATGGTAGTTGGGGGCTTCCCCCTGTGAGAGTAGGACGTCGCTAGGCTGTTATAAAATTATTCCGAAGTAGCTCAGTTGGTAGAGCATCCGGCTGTTAACCGGCAGGTCGCAGGTTCGAGTCCTGCCTTCGGAGCCATTAAATCTTGGAGAGTTGTCCGAGTGGCCGAAGGAGCACGATTGGAAATCGTGTATGCGGGTAACCCTGCATCAAGGGTTCAAATCCCTTACTCTCCGCCAGGCAAATTTACAAATAGGCCCGTTGGTCAAGTGGTTAAGACACCGCCCTTTCACGGCGGTAACACGGGTTCGAATCCCGTACGGGTCACCAAAAAGATACATAAGTAGTATCCAGCGCTGGAGGATTAGCTCAGCTGGGAGAGCACCTGCCTTACAAGCAGGGGGTCGGCGGTTCGAGCCCGTCATCCTCCACCATTAAACAAATAATATTATCGCGGGGTGGAGCAGTGGTAGCTCGTCGGGCTCATAACCCGAAGGTCGCAGGTTCAAGTCCTGCCCCCGCAACCAAATGGTCCCGTGGTGTAGCGGTTAACATGCCTGCCTGTCACGCAG
>NZ_JAMBOC010000017.1 GCF_023715405.1 Solibacillus isronensis | reverse complement strand
GCACTTCATCGTCTTTTAATGAATTCTCAATTGTAATCGCTTTTTCATTAATTGGAGCTGCTCCTACTGAACTTGAGCTTAAGCCTGCGCCTCCTACCAATATTGATAATGCCAATCCTGATGCTAACAACTGCTTTTTCATCTTTCTTCCTCCTTTAATTTAGGTTTATTATCAACTTTGATCTAAAATAAACTTCCCTCTTTTAACAAGGTCATGAACCAACAACTAAGTATAGAACTCATATTGTGGTGTATATTTTTACTTCTTGTTGATAAATCCCCTTCAAAATTAATCATTTAAGTCAAATGAACCAACTACATCTTCGTAGTTATACTCAGCTGTAGGCTCAATACTGCTTCCAACAACTGCTACTTTTTGGCCTGTAACCCAGCCACCTACCAAAGCTGCTACTGCTCCCCAAATCATCGGACGTACTTCGTCGTCTTTTAAAGAATTCTCGATTATAATTGCTTTCTCGCTAATTGGAGCTGCTCCTACTGAACTTGAGCTTAAGCCTACGCCTCCTACTAATATTGATAACGCCAGCCCTGATGTTATTAACTGCTTTTTCATTATTTTTCCTCCGTTAATTTAGGGGGAATATCAACCTTTGATCTAAAATAAACTTCGCTCTTTTAACAAGGTCATGAGCCAACAATTAAGTATAGAACTCATATCGTGGCGTTTATTTTTACTTTCTGTTGATAAACACCCTTCAAAAATTAATCATTTAAGTCAAATGAACCAACTACATCTTCGTAGTTATACTCAGCTGCAGGCTCAATACTGCTTCCAAAAACTGCATTTGCTGCTTTTTCACCTACAACCCATCCAGCTCCCCAAGCAGCTCCTTTTAATGCTGCTTGTCCTACTGCTGCCCAAACCATCGGACGCA
>NZ_JAMBOC010000016.1 GCF_023715405.1 Solibacillus isronensis | reverse complement strand
GTAGTTTGAAAGCTCATTTGCTTTGCTAGCGATCCAACTTCGTTAGAAGTTGAAATCTATTGTTTGCTTCATTTAAGAAGCTTGTTTCATTAACGTTGCTTGTTCAGTTTTCAAGGTTCATTGTGTTGCCTTAAGTGACAACTTTTATATCTTATAACATCTTCTTTTAGATGTCAACAGTTTTTTTAAATAAAAACTGGAGCGGGTGATCGGAATCGAACCGACAACATCAGCTTGGAAGGCTGAGGTTTTACCACTAAACTACACCCGCATTATATTATAGTAAATTATGGCGCGCCCGACAGGAGTCGAACCCATAACCTTCTGATCCGTAGTCAGACGCTCTATCCAATTGAGCTACGGGCGCCGGGAATTTTTGGTGCGGCCGAGAGGACTTGAACCTCCACGGGGTTGCCCCCACTAGGCCCTCAACCTAGCGCGTCTGCCATTCCGCCACGACCGCTTCATCCGACAATAATTATTATACATCTCTGAAATAATTTGTCAATATGAAAACTGGTGAGCCATGAAGGACTCGAACCTTCGACCCTCTGATTAAAAGTCAGATGCTCTACCAACTGAGCTAATGGCTCTAAATGGCTGGGGTACCTGGATTCGAACCAGGGCATGACGGAATCAAAATCCGTTGCCTTACCGCTTGGCTATACCCCAAAAAATGGCGGTCCCGACCGGGATCGAACCGGCGATCTCCTGCGTGACAGGCAGGCATGTTAACCGCTACACCACGGGACCATTAGTAAATCTTCATTATTAAAATATAAGTGGTGACCCGTACGGGATTCGAACCCGTGTTACCGCCGTGAAAGGGCGGTGTCTTAACCACTTGACCAACGGGCCAATATTGGCTCCGAAGGCAGGACTCGAACCTGCGACCTGCCGGTTAACAGCCGGA
>NZ_JAMBOC010000015.1 GCF_023715405.1 Solibacillus isronensis | reverse complement strand
ATTACAAGTCAGTTGCTCTACCAACTGAGCTACACCGGCATTTAGAAATGGTGGAGGATGACGGGCTCGAACCGCCGACCCCCTGCTTGTAAGGCAGGTGCTCTCCCAGCTGAGCTAATCCTCCAATGGGTATTTGCTGATTACTCTTTCGTAACCGCATGTCCTTTCTCTTAAGGACAAGATTTATAATATCATTACTTTTTTTATAATGCAATACTTTTTTTGAAATTATTTTTAAAAAATATATAAATTTCTATTTCTTCCATTCACCAATCGAGTTTGCTCATGAAAACGTTTACTTAGTATAACGAAATTCTAATATGTTTGACTGACTTTATCAAGACTTGTTTTTAATATTTATAAATCATTCTGATATATTTATTAATATTACTTATAAATATCAAGTGTTTTAGAATATACGACTACTTATTTATACATTTTATAGACTTAAGCTGTCAAGAAAATGTCTTACATTTATCATTATTTTTTTAAGTATTGATAGAAGATACATTTTAATTATTTCCACCTATTGCTTTCTCAATATACTCTTTATCTTTATATTATTTCCATTATATTCTATATTTTTTATTATTCAATTATAATAATTTCTGTTTTTATATGCTCTTAGAATGGTGCTATTTCATTTGATCGTGTTTATGCATAGCTCAGCTTTATTGGGATTCCAAGATTGGGTGTTAAATCCTTGTTATTACCTTTTAAATTGCTTTTTAGCATTCTTTTTAGTGATCCAGGGATTTTGATACCTCTATTTGCATTATTAATGGGAAATCGATTTAAACAGCCTCTAACATAGCGTCAACTAAACTACTTGCATGTTCCCAACAGACCTTCATTAAATATCCGGAAAATCTCCGCATCTTTTCTGCTCCCGCTTACTATCTTGTTCTACCTTTATTTGTACACCCTCCCCATAGTGATCGAGGAAGTTTCCTTTCACAGTAGCAATAAAATAATATTAGTTTAAAAGAAATTCTGGTTGTGGGTTTATTGAAGCAATTATATTTCAACACAGGTTTTTTATCTATATTATGAGACAGCATAATATAGATAAAAAATTATTCAGCGCTTAAATCTAGCAGCTTTGTTTATTATCTTAATAGAGCTTTTAAGGCAACAAAAAAACGCTAAGTACATGTGACAGTACTTAGCGTTCTTCGTTTTCCTATGTATGACCCGTACGGGATTCGAACCCGTGTTACCGCCGTGAAAGGGCGGTGTCTTAACCACTTGACCAACGGGCCGATGGCGGAGACAGAGGGATTTG
>NZ_JAMBOC010000013.1 GCF_023715405.1 Solibacillus isronensis | reverse complement strand
CCGCTCGACTTGCATGTATTAGGCACGCCGCCAGCGTTCGTCCTGAGCCAGGATCAAACTCTCCATAAAAGTAGTTTGAAAGCTCATTTGCTTTGCTAGCGATCCAACTTCGTTAGAAGTTGAAATCATTTGTTTGCTTCATTTAAGAAGCTTGTTTCATTAACGTTGCTTGTTCAGTTTTCAAGGTTCATTGTGTCGTCTCAGTGACAACTCTTATATCTTACCATCTTCCAAATGTTATGTCAACATTTATTTTAAAATGTTTTTTCGATATTCGTTGTCGTCCTTGCGACTTATAATAATATATCATGATATTATTCACTTAGCAATAGTTTTTTATAGTTTTTTTTGATTTAGTATAATTAATATATATATTTGCGTTTCTATCACCAACTAAGTCAAGCTCAGTATAATATTCCCCCATATATAACAACCTTACTATTTAACCTTGTCTTGCAAAGAAGTTATGAAAAAGGTAATTCCCCCTTTCAAAATTACATCTCGAGTATGCCCAGAAGTATTACAATTACTAGTAACTAAAACCTTTTTCATATTTAAAGTTTCTGATTTCTCCAATGGTAAATACGAGAGTAGAATTAATATTAACATTCTAATATTGTAACTTTTTTACAGAAATCATATATATATTTTATAAATAAATAGAAAAAGAGGAAATTAATATGACACCTATTGAAGATCAAAAATAAAAAAATAGGGGAGGTTCTGAATTCCATGAAGCTATAGACTAGTTGTTGCTGAGAAAAAAGTAAGTTTCGTATGTTGGATCCGAAAAGATTTATACTTTTTGTATAAATTGCGGGGAAGTCCAATCAATTCGCCTCACCGATTCCAAAGTTTTTAAAAAGTAAAAATGGAAACAGGGGCCTTTTTAAATATTTTAGAAACGCCTCTTATCATAAATTAACACAAGTTAAATGAGCCAGTGCCCTTTCAATTCCCTAAAATTTTTTAAATGAGCTTCTCGTTTTAATATTCCCAAAAAAATTTCTGCACGCTTGAATGGATATTTAATCTCTTCTTCTGAATATCCAAACTTCTCATAACACTGACCGAGATAATAATAGAAGTTCATCTTTATAAGATTTCATATCGTAAGTAGTTTTTACTTCAGTCATTTTCTGTTTCAGAATTAAGTTCATTGCTGTCTAGATTATATACCTTCTCTACCTTAATTAAAATTCACCATTAATTTTGAAAAAAACTGTTTAGTTAATTTATAGTACATCTTTTCATTCTCTTTTTTAAAAAATTGGTATAAAACCGAACCATTAAGAATAGAAAAAAGTAGAGAAGTAATTTTAGCAATGCATAGAATAGAAAAATTCCCCGTAGAACAGGAGAGAAGAAAAGTGGAACAAACGATTTCGATAGAAAAACGTATTAAAGAAATTTTTGCAGATGACCCGTTATATTTAGTAATTAAAGAAACACCAACTGAACAATTCTTTTTATCGGAACCTTATTTGTCCGACCTCATTGAAAAAAAATACTATTCAACACCTGAAGTAGCCAGCTGGTTTAATGTCACTGACGCACAGATACGTTACTATATTAAACCGTTTGAAGAGTATCTCTTTGATGATGAAGCCTCAAATCCAACTACAGCATCTGTTATTCGTTTAGATTTTAAAGCGGTTATAAAACTGCGTATGATTTTGCTATTAAAAGACGAGTATCGTGTAAAAGGGTTAAAGCAGCTGTTACGTATTAATAAAGATGGCCATATTATCAAAAAAAGAACTCCGTCCTCAACAGAAGTTGGGATGGCCGACAATATTGAATACAGACTCAATGCCATGAGCCAAGCACTGGAGCAGATTATGAAGACAGGTTTGTTTAAAATGGAACAAGACGAAGATACTGAACAAATGCAGTTAAGTTTAAATTATGATTTTTTTAAACAGGAAATCAAAGCTCTCCCTCCAGAACCTACACAGGAATTGGAGGAGATCCAAGAAGCTACGAAAAAACTTGAACAGGAAAATGCTGAATTGAAAAAGAAAGTCGAGGAAATCATGGCTTCGAATAAAGAAGATATTGCAATTCGTATTAGGGAAAAGGCAATTGAACAAATTGTACTCAACCGTTTGCAAAATGAAGCAGTACAGCATTATTCGCAACAAAGAAAACCAACCCTTTTCCAGAAACTTTTCCGTTCTGCTCAAATGGAAGTAGATAAGAAGCTGTATATCGCAGCTTATATCGAAGAAAAGTTTCCAAAACAATTAACCCAGGCACTACTTGAATACCATGAACAATCTATAAGTTACCAAAATGAATAATCTAAACGCTTCCTTCCACAAGGGAGCGTTTTTACTTTGAAAATGACTTTATATAAGTTTTATATTAAAACATAATCTATGTGTATAATTAATAAATTACAAAGTAGAAAAATTATTTCCATTCTACTATTCCCCGTATTCTCTCAGGTTTCTTATTACAGCGAATTTGAGAAAAAATCGAATGTTGGTAATTTTATTTTCTCTCTCAGGGAAATCACGGACTGATTTATATAGAGAACTAAGTGGGGAAAAGTTTATAACGGAACCTCGGATTATAAAAGAATTCATATCCCACACGATTCTCGATGTTGAATATTAAAATGAACAAGTTAAACTCGTATTTAATTTAAACGACAAAAAACCCACTGATTTCTCAGTGGGTTTTACATGTGCGAAGCGACGTCCTACTCTCACAGGGGGAAGCCCCCAACTACCATCGGCGCTAAAGAGCTTAACTTCCGTGTTCGGTATGGGAACGGG
>NZ_JAMBOC010000012.1 GCF_023715405.1 Solibacillus isronensis | reverse complement strand
GCAATAAAATGTGGTTAAGTCCTCGACCGATTAGTATTCGTCAGCTGCATGCGTCACCGCACTTCCACCTCGAACCTATCTACCTGATCGTCTTTCAGGGGTCTTACTTACTTGCGTAATGGGAAATCTCATCTTGAGGGGGGCTTCATGCTTAGATGCTTTCAGCACTTATCCCGTCCATACATAGCTACCCAGCGATGCCTTTGGCAAGACAACTGGTACACCAGCGGTATGTCCATCCCGGTCCTCTCGTACTAAGGACAGCTCCTCTCAAATTTCCTACGCCCACGACGGATAGGGACCGAACTGTCTCACGACGTTCTGAACCCAGCTCGCGTACCGCTTTAATGGGCGAACAGCCCAACCCTTGGGACCGACTACAGCCCCAGGATGCGATGAGCCGACATCGAGGTGCCAAACCTCCCCGTCGATGTGGACTCTTGGGGGAGATAAGCCTGTTATCCCCGGGGTAGCTTTTATCCGTTGAGCGATGGCCCTTCCATGCGGAACCACCGGATCACTAAGCCCGTCTTTCGACCCTGCTCGACTTGTAGGTCTCGCAGTCAAGCTCCCTTATGCCTTTACACTCTACGAATGATTTCCAACCATTCTGAGGGAACCTTTGGGCGCCTCCGTTACTCTTTAGGAGGCGACCGCCCCAGTCAAACTGTCCGCCTGACACTGTCTCCTACCCCGCTAAGGGGCATGGGTTAGAAGTTCAATACAACCAGGGTAGTATCCCACCGACGCCTCCTTCGAAGCTGGCGCTCCGAGATCTCTGGCTCCTACCTATCCTGTACAAGTTGTACCAAAATTCAATATCAGGCTACAGTAAAGCTCCACGGGGTCTTTCCGTCCTGTCGCGGGTAACCTGCATCTTCACAGGTACTATAATTTCACCGAGTCTCTCGTTGAGACAGTGCCCAGATCGTTACGCCTTTCGTGCGGGTCGGAACTTACCCGACAAGGAATTTCGCTACCTTAGGACCGTTATAGTTACGGCCGCCGTTTACTGGGGCTTCAATTCACAGCTTCGCTTGCGCTAACCGCTCCTCTTAACCTTCCAGCACCGGGCAGGCGTCAGCCCCTATACGTCACCTTACGGTTTTGCAGAGACCTGTGTTTTTGCTAAACAGTCGCCTGGGCCTATTCACTGCGGCTTCTCTAGGCTATGCACCCAAAGAAGCACCCCTTCTCCCGAAGTTACGGGGTCATTTTGCCGAGTTCCTTAACGAGAGTTCTCTCGCACACCTTAGGATTCTCTCCTCGACTACCTGTGTCGGTTTGCGGTACGGGCACCTCTCACCTCGATAGAGGCTTTTCTTGGCAGTGTGAAATCAGGAACTTCGCTCATACGAGCTCGTCATCACAGCTCAACGTTATAGTATGCGGATTTGCCTACATACACGCCTTACTGCTTGAACACGCGCAACCAACGGCGTGCTTACCCTATCCTACTGCGTCCCCCCATTTCTCAAACGGTGAGGAGGTGGTACAGGAATATCAACCTGTTGTCCATCGCCTACGCCTATCGGCCTCGGCTTAGGTCCCGACTAACCCTGAGCGGACGAGCCTTCCTCAGGAAACCTTAGTCATACGGTGCATGGGATTCTCACCCATGTTTCGCTACTCATACCGGCATTCTCACTTCTAATCGCTCCACCAGTCCTTCCGGTCTGACTTCAACGCTATTAGAACGCTCTCCTACCACGCATACTCAAAGTATGCATCCACAGCTTCGGTGAATCGTTTAGCCCCGATACATTTTCGGCGCAGCGTCACTCGACCAGTGAGCTATTACGCACTCTTTAAATGATGGCTGCTTCTAAGCCAACATCCTGGTTGTCTAAGCAACGCCACATCCTTTTCCACTTAACGATTACTTGGGGACCTTAGCTGGTGGTCTGGGCTGTTTCCCTCTTGACTACGGATCTTATCACTCGCAGTCTGACTCCCGTGTATAAATATCCGGCATTCGGAGTTTGTCTGAATTCGGTAAAGCGAGATGCCCCCCTAGTCCAAACAGTGCTCTACCTCCGGTATTCTCAATCACGAGGCTAGCCCTAAAGCTATTTCGGAGAGAACCAGCTATCTCCAGGTTCGATTGGAATTTCTCCGCTACCCACACCTCATCCCCGCACTTTTCAACGTGCGTGGGTTCGGGCCTCCAGTGAGTGTTACCTCACCTTCACCCTGGACATGGGTAGATCACCTGGTTTCGGGTCTACGACCACGTACTAATTCGCCCTATTCAGACTCGCTTTCGCTGCGGCTCCGTCTTCTCAACTTAACCTCGCACGTAATCGTAACTCGCCGGTTCATTCTACAAAAGGCACGCTATCACCCATTAACGGGCTCTAACTACTTGTAGGCACACGGTTTCAGGATCTATTTCACTCCCCTTCCGGGGTGCTTTTCACCTTTCCCTCACGGTACTGGTTCACTATCGGTCACTAGGTAGTATTTAGCCTTGGGAGATGGTCCTCCCGGATTCCGACGGAATTTCACGTGTTCCGCCGTACTCAGGATACACTCTGGAGGGAATGAACTTTTGACTACAGGGCTTTTACCTCGTTTCGCGGACCTTTCCAAGTCGCTTCGTCTAATTCATTCTTTTGTAACTCCGTATAGAGTGTCCTACAACCCCAAAGAGCAAGCTCTTTGGTTTGGGCTCTTCCCGTTTCGCTCGCCGCTACTCAGGGAATCGAATTTTCTTTCTGTTCCTGCAGGTACTTAGATGTTTCAGTTCTCTGCGTCTGTCTTCAACACGCTATGAATTCACGTGAAGATACTATCCGATTAAAGATAGTGGGTTCCCCCATTCGGAAATCCCCGGATCAAAGCTTACTTACAGCTCCCCGAGGCATATCGGTGTTAGTGCCGTCCTTCATCGACTCCTAGTGCCAAGGCATCCACCGTGCGCCCTTATTAACTTAACCAAAAGTTAA
>NZ_JAMBOC010000011.1 GCF_023715405.1 Solibacillus isronensis | reverse complement strand
AAAAGTAGTTTGAAAGCTCATTTGCTTTGCTAGCGATCCAACTTCGTTAGAAGTTGAAATCTATTGTTTGCTTCATTTAAGAAGCTTGTTTCATTAACGTTGCTTGTTCAGTTTTCAAGGTTCATTGCGTCGTTTATGTGACAACTTTTATATCTTATCATTCTTAGAATGTTATGTCAACATTTATTTTAAAATGTTTTTTCGATATTCGTTGTCGTCCTTGCGACTTATAATAATATATCACGATATTATTCACTTAGCAATAGTTTTTATTATTTTTATTTAAATAATATTAATAATGTTACGCACATCATACCGGGAATGCCTAATATTGCTATTGTAAGTACTGAAAAGAAATTGATTGGCACATAAAAAAGTAACCCTGCCGCCCCGATCATTAAGTTCCCTAAAAACAGTACAACGATAACAACTGCTATTTTAAACCAGAACCAGGCAAAGTACTCCCACACTTTCCCTCTTGCGTTTTTGTTTAATAAAAAAAGAAACAAGACAACAAAACAGACCATAGCTAAAACTATGTATTGCATAGCACCATCCTTTTTTATTTAGTGGTAACATATGCAACTGCTTCGCTTCTTATTTCTAAAAGATTATTTAATTAGTACACGACGTACACGTGCTTCTTTATATAAGTAATAATGTATGCTTTCGGCTCTTTTTCGTTCAGCAATTACATCTAGGTTATAATCGTCGGTTAATTCTTCAATTACCTTCGCACTTTGTAAAGCTTCTTTTGTCTCTTTAATAGAAGAAACTAGTTTCTCATCGAATTCTTTTTTGAGTTTCCCTTTCCGAGAAAATAACATGGGGCATCCTCCTATTACAACTCACGTCGACCTTCCAGCGCTTTTGATAAAGTTACTTCATCCGCATATTCTAAATCTCCGCCAACAGGTAATCCATGTGCGATACGTGTAGTGCGAATTCCTGATGGCTTAACAAGGCGGGAAATATACATCGCTGTCGCTTCCCCTTCTATTGTCGGGTTCGTCGCTAAAATTAACTCTTGTACACGCTCGTCATGCAAGCGCCCCAATAACGAAGCTACATTAATATCTTCAGGTCCTATCCCGTCCATCGGTGAAATTGCACCGTGTAACACATGATAAAGACCTTGATAATCACGCATCTTTTCCATAGCTATTACATCTTTCGGATCCTGCACAACACAAATTGTTGATACATCACGCTGTTTATCTGAACAAATGTGACAAGGATCGATATCTGTTATATGACCACATTGTGAGCAATACATTAAATTGCGTTTTGCATCGACAAGCGCTTTCGCAAATGTCGATACAGTATCTTCCTTCATTGTTAATACGTGAAATGCCAGTCGAGCTGCTGTTTTCGGACCAATGCCCGGCAGTTTCATAAAGCTGTCTATTAATCGAGATATCGGCTCTGGATAATGCATCCTGTTCCCCCTTCTTTAAAAAGGCACATCCCAATATTTGAGATGTGCGCTACGTTCTACTTGATTCAACTTAGAAAGGAAGGTTCATTCCTTGTGTGAATTTACCCATTGTAGAATTTGTTGTCTCTTCGACTTTTTTCAATGCTTCGTTTGTTGCAATAACAATTAAATCTTGTAGCATTTCGATATCTTCCGGATCTACTACAGACTCATCTAAATTTACTTCAAGCATTTGACGTTGGCCGTTCATTACTACCTTCACCATACCGCCACCTGCTGCACCTTCAAATAACTGTGCATTTAAAGCCTCTTGTGCTTCCATCATTTCTTTTTGCATTTTTTGCATTTTTTTCATCATGCCTTGCATATTACCCATACCACGCATCTTATTTCCTCCTTAAAATGTGTATTTATTCTTCGATAACCTCAACAAAGTCTTTTCCAAAACGTTTTTCGGCTTCTGTAATGAGCGGATCTTGCGCTTCCATTACTTGAACATCGTCAAGAAAAGGGGGCTCCTCTATTAAATCCTCCACCGCATTCATTTCATCCGATGGTGATTTTTTTTGATTTAAGCCATTTTCATTTATAAAGTTTTCACGCAAACGCATCCAAGCCGGCTCCGGGATACATAAAAGTTCATATTGAATCCCTACTTCCGAAGCGATTTGCTGTGTAAACAATGAAACAAGTGCACTGTTGTCAGCTACCATTTGACAATGTATATCATACTTGAATTTTATCACAAAAGCACTTGCATTTGCGGCTACAGGCTCTGCATCCGCCAATAAAGCTGCATGTGATTTTTGCAAGCTTGCCAAACCACCCGCCCAAGCAGATTTCACTTTTTGCAGGTCAGGTTTTGTTGCAGTTTTTAATACTTCCTGGATACGTCCTGTTGGAGCATTATATTGATTTCCTTGTGGACGTACACGCTGGCGGGCCTGTTCTTTTTGTTGAACAGGGGCTCCCCCTCCACCATTTTGAAGCTGTTGTGACAGTTGCCCTAAACGACTTTCAAGTGAAGCTACCTTACCTTCAATAGCCGGATCGACCGCAGTTGTCCCTTGTGGTGAAGCTTTATATTGGGCCATTTTTAAAAGGGCCGTTTCTAAATATATTTTCGTATGATGCGAAAAGCGCATTTCCTGCTGGGTCTTTGCCAAAATATCGATAAACCCATAAAGTGTATTAGCTTCAAATTGTCCGGCTAATGATAAAAACTTTTCTTCCGGTGAAATAAACTCCAATAATTCCTCTAACGTACCATCTGTTTTTAATAGAAGCAGATCCCGGAAGAAAGTAATAAAGTCTTCCGCAAGGCGTAATGGTTCTTTTCCATCTGCAATTAAGTTTTCGACACTGCCTAATACTTGGGCAACATCCTTTTCCTGTAGTGAAATCGCAATATCGTAAAATGCATCTTGGCTTACAGAACCAGTTACAAGAAGTACATCGTCTAATTGAACGTGTTCATTACTAAATGAAACAACCTGATCAAGTAAACTTAATGCATCACGCATCCCTCCTGCTGCAGCTTGAGCAATTGCTTTTAATGCCTGCTCATCATAACCCATACCGATATCTTCCAATACAACCTTCATACGCTCTACTATATCTATAGAAGAAAGTCGTTTAAAATCAAATCGCTGACAACGGGAAATAATTGTTGCTGGTAGCTTGTGAGGCTCAGTTGTCGCTAAAATAAATACCGCATGTTCAGGTGGTTCCTCAAGTGTTTTTAATAATGCATTAAATGCACTCGTAGAAAGCATATGCACCTCATCTATAATGTACACTTTGAAACGCGCATTTGCCGGGGCAAAACGGACTTTTTCGATAATATCACGCATTTCTTCCACTCTTGAATTGGAAGCAGCATCAAATTCGATTACATCTGTATGTGAACCTTCAGTAATACTTAGACATGTAGGGCATTCATTGCATGGCTCACTTGCCGGGGCATTTTCACAGTTCAATGCTTTCGCGAAAATTTTAGCTGTACTCGTTTTCCCTGTTCCTCGAGGACCGGAAAATAAATAGGCATGTGTTGTCTTGCTTGCGAGGAGAGCATTTTGAAGGGTCCTCTTTACATGTGTCTGACCTGACATTTCTCTAAATGACTGGGGTCTATAAACACGATAAAACGCTTGATATGTCAACCTTTCCCCTCTCCCTTCCATTTAAAAATACATACATTAAGTATAGCATAAACTACGTATAATCTCTTTTGAAATGAGGGCAATAAACTCTCTTTTTCATATAAAAAACGCACCCACCAATAAATGATGGATGCGTTTGAAATGGTAATTTAATACCGTGCACCTTTCTTCGACTGCCGCACATAAGCGTTACTCTTGTCGCCAGCTCGGGTTAGGCTACCCCGCGGCACATAAGTGATACCACTTAATGCTGCTTCCTTCCGGACCTGACATGGTTCATGGGTACTTATTGCGCAGGACCCAACCGTCAACACTACGTGCAAAAGGCAGACCAAACAATACGGACAGCCTCAGAAAAGGAATTCAATCTTGCTAGAGCGGATTGCAAGTTACAGGGCACCGCTACCTCCCCATCTAGCACGGCAAGTATTAGTATACTAAGCAAGCTATCAAATTGCAATGAATTGCTTCAATTAAATTTTCCCAACGCTAGCAGAACTATACTCTAGAATGTCCTTTAAATATTTCACATCATCACTTTCACTTGATAAATTGGACTTTCACTTCACCAAGCGTATTAAATGATGCTGTAAATTTGTCACCAGGCTCTGCTACAACAGCAGCAGATAAAGCCCCAGATAAAATGACTTCACCAGATTTTAATGTAACGTTGTATTCATGTAATTTATTCGCTAACCAAGCAACACAAAATGCTGGATCCCCTAATACATCCGTCCCTTTTCCTTCATTAATTAATTCATCGTTTTTTATAAGTTCCATATGAATTGCTTTTAAATCAATATCGTTCACATTAACTTTCTTTGACCCTAGTACATATAATCCGCATGATGCATTATCCGCTACTGTATCTACAAGACTTATTTTCCAATCTTTAATTCGGCTATCTACAATTTCAATGGCCGCTATTACATAATCTGTCGCATCTAAAACATCCTCAACTGTAACATTTGGTCCTACTAAATCTTTTTTTAGTACAAAGGCAATTTCACCCTCAATTTTTGGTTGAAACAGTTTACTAAGTGAAACGATGCCTTCATTCGGAACTTCCATTGAGTGAAAAAGGTGCCCATAGTCTGGCTGGTCCACTCCTAGTAAATTTTGCATTGCTAAAGATGTTAAGCCAATTTTTTTCCCTGAAATCACTTCACCCTTGCTTGTAGCTGCTTCAACTCTCTGAATCTGAATTGCATAAGCCTCATCAATTGTCATCAGAGGGTTTAATATAGAAAGAGGTTCTGAAACGGAAGTATGCTTTTCATAAGCCCTATCTAATAATTCTATAGCTTTTGACATCAATCCCTCTGTCATATTCACTACTCCTTTCATTTAAATTGCTTTTGATGGAACCGCTTTTTCAACTTGCTGCAACCAGTGAATAGAAAAAATCCCCTTTGGCAGACGTCTTTGCCGTTCCATTCGTTGGATTTGACCTGCTGCATCAATTGAAATATATGTTCTTAATTGTTTATTCGGCAGTTCTAAAATTACTTTATAAATACCTGCAGATGGCAACATTGTCTTTTCAATTTGCTGAAATTTATTACCGTCCCAATGCACCTTGGAATTAAAGTGATCTCCTAAGAAGTGGGGGATTTCATGAACAGCGGCCGCAAGTAAACGTTGACGAATCGCACTTGAGCTGATTTTTTCACCATCATAATCAATGCATTCTACTTTCGTAACCGTAATTTCCCCATTGGAATCAGCCACTATTTGCGAGAGTTTAGCTACACCCTTCACACCGTAGGAAAAATCAAATCCTGCTACTGCATGGACAACATCAAGTTTCATTAAATAATCTTCTACAAATTGACTAGATGTGAGCGCAGCAAACGCCAATGTAAAATCCACCAGATAAAATAAATCAACACCAAGCTGTTTAAGCCGTTTTTCTTTTTCACAAGGAGTTGTTAAGTGCGGTACTATGCTTTGCCCCTTAGATAAAACATCGATAGGATGTGGACGAAAACTCATTACTGCTAATGGTAGTCCGCGCTTACTCGCTTCTTCACGAGCTGTCTTTATCACTTGCTGATGTCCAAGGTGGATCCCATCAAAATAACCGAGTGCCATTACGCAAGAAGTTGCCTGTTTTTGAATCAAGTGCAAATTTTGACTATTAATAAAATGCGTCTTCATCCAACAACCTACCTTTCTATAATCTAAGTTTATTTTTAATAGATTAAGCCTCTACTAATGTACTTAAATTACGATATTTACCTGCAAAGTATAGCAATGGATCGCCATCTGTAATCGTAATATCATTTACCTTACCGATAAATAATGTATGATCACCTTCAATATACTCAGCTGATACCTCGCACGAAACTTGTGCTAATGCTCCTGGAATAACAGGAACATCTGCTAAACGTTCAAATGAAACTTGCTGGTCTTTAATTTGCCCAGCAAATATTTTTGAAATATCTTCTTGATTTTCTGCCAATATGTTAACAGAAAATTTCTTTGAATCTTGAATCTTAGCAAGCATACGTGCATTTTCCTTAATTGAAATAACAACTAATTTCGGTGTAAGTGAGACAGACATGAAAGCATTAGCTGTCATACCATGTGGCTCACCCTCTGTTTCTGTTAGAATTACTGTAACACCTGTCGCAAACTTCCCCATTGCATCTCTAAATAAACGATCATCCATTTTTATAACCTCCTCATTTAAATTTAAGATTGTATATTTGAATATAATTTCCAATTTCTAATTAAGCTTTCTGTAACTCTGCTGCAACTTCCAAAATCATATCTTCCTGGCCACCTACAGCTTTTCGTCTACCGATTTCCATTAAAATATCCCGTGAATCAACCCCGAACTTTTCAGCTGCTTTTTGGGCATGTAATAAGAAACTTGAATACACTCCAGCATAACCAAGTACAAGACTGCCTCTCGTAATCTCTTGTGGTTGCGGTAAAATAGGCGCAATGATTTCCTCTGCAACATCCATTATTTTATAAAGGTCCACCCCAGTTTGAATGGCCATTTTATCTAGTACGCTAACAAAAACTTCTGTTTGCGTATTACCGGCACCCGCACCTAAGCAACGAATGCTACCATCAATACGTTCAGCACCGGCTTCAATTGCTGCCAATGAATTTGCAACAGCTAAAGATAAATTATTATGCGCGTGGAATCCTATCGGTACAGCAATTTCCTGTTTTAACGCCTGTACGCGATCCATTACTTGATTTGGTAATAAAGCACCCGCAGAATCTACAATATATATGACATCTGCTCCGCCATTTACCATAATTTTTGCCTGTTCTACAATTGCTCTTGACTCTGCCATATGCGACATCATTAAAAACCCCACTGTTTCCAAGCCTAACTCTTTCGCATAAGCAAGATGTTTTAAAGATACATCCGCCTCTGTGACATGTGTTGCTACACGTACCATCGAAACACCTAAATCGGCTGCTCGCTTAATATCCGGCTTCGTTGCAATACCAGGTAATGATAACACCGCAATTTTTGCATGCTTTGCTGTTTCTACTGCCGCTTCAATTAATTTGAATTCATCTGTTAAAGAGCGGCCATATTGAATCGTTGAGCCACCTAATCCATCACCATGTGCAACTTCGATATAAGGTATATTTGCTGCATCTAAACCAGCAACTGCAGCACGCACCTGGGCTTCTGTGAATTGGTGACGCATCGCATGACTGCCATCTCGTAAAGCGACCTCTGTTAGTATGACATCTCGTTTCATCAGTAATCCCTCCCGTTATAATAATGCTTTTGACTTCGCCCATTCCTCGGCAATTTTAATCGATGCCGCTGTAATAATATCTAAGTTTCCAGCAAAAGCAGGTAGGTAGTCTGCAGCACCCGCAACTTCTAAAAATACTGAAATTCGATTCCCCTCCACAAATGGGCGAGACTTAAGACGATAGCCGGGAACATACTGCTGAACGGCTTGTTCCGCTTGAACTAGCGCTTCATAAAGAGTATCTTCCTCTACAGGTCGATCCACTAATAAATGAATGGTGTCATTCATCATAATCGGCGGTTCCGCAGGGTTTAAAATCAGAACGGTTCTTCCTTTCTTAGCACCACCTACAAGCTCGATTGCCCGCGAAGTTGTCGCTATAAATTCATCGATGTTTGCACGAGTTGCAGGACCCGCACTTTTACTTGCAATAGTTGCCACGATTTCGGCATACTCGACATTATATAATTTGGAAACTGCATGAATAATCGGTATTGTCGCTTGCCCTCCACATGTCACCATATTTACATTGTCTGCATTTGGATGAGCATGAAGGTTAACAGTAGGTACAATTAGCGGACCAATTGCTGCAGGAGTTAAGTCAATGGCACGGATGTTATGTGCCCGTAATTGTTCAGCATGCTTTATATGTGTATAGGCACTTGTCGCATCGAATACAGCTTCAACTTTCACACCGGCATCCAAAAATCCATCTAACCCTGTGTGAAAGGTTTGAAATCCAGCTTCATGCGCTTTGCGTAAACCATCTGATTCTGGATCAATACCAATTACTGCTACTAATTCTAAGTTGGATGAACGCATTATTTTTTTCATTAAATCCGTACCGATATTACCTGAGCCTAAAATAGCAACTTTTAAATTTGACATTCATTAATCCTCCTTTTGTCAAAACTAGTAAGACATAGAATTTGTAAACGCTCTCAAATTTAAGTTGAAAGTAGCATTTACCTGTCTTTTAATAGATGATATTATTTTAAATATTCAAAAATTTGAACTGGAAACAATTCTGGAAAATTAGTTTCCACACTTTACAGGTTAAAACTTTCAATACATAAATCCCCCTAGGTCCAAAAAACTCAACGTTTAGAACTTCACAAATAAATGATAGCATAGTGAAAAGAAAGAATATTCACACATTAAATAGCTAATTCTGAATTTTTTTAGCGTAAATCGTTTAAAAAACTTAATTAAGCCAGGGGGATCATTATGAATTTAAAGCGAAAAAATTTAAATGACGTATTTCATTTACCTAAAGATGAGGCTTTAACAGCATTTTATGATCGAATGATAACAATTCCAACTACTGCAAGAACAGCATTAAAAAAAGAACTACTGTCAATTATAGGAGAAGATCGCTCGAAAGGCGTTTTTGTTCGATATGGTTGGCATTGTGGTGTTAGCGATGCTAGAAAAGCAAAGTTATACCACTACGAGGATGAGCTGGAATTGATTTTAGGCGGTACAAAATTTCATATGTTGCACGGCTATGTTGATCGAGTAAGCGTATCTGACATTCATTATGATGAGAAGAATTATTTAAAAAAAATAGACGTTATTTGGGAGAATTCTTTTGAGGCCGATGAGTTTTTGGCAGATGGGAACTTAAGTGATCGTCCAATTTGCCATACACTATGTGGTTATGCAAGTGGCTATTTATCCACGGTATTAGAAAAGACCATTCTTGTAAAAGAGGTGGAGTGTCGTGCAATGGGGTATGAGCAATGTAAAGTAATTTGCATGCCTCTCGAAGAATGGGGTCATCAAGAACACGAATACAGCTATTACCAGTCAACTAGCATAATTCAAGAGCTAGACGAAATAACAGCAAAACTGAAAATAGAGCGTGATTATTTAAAACAAGCAAATGAAGTTCAACGAAAATTAACCCATGCACTTTTATCAAAGCAAGGGCTCCAAAAAATCGTCAATCTATTAAATGAATCAACCGGTTTACCAATATTCATTGAAAACGAGACGAATGAAGTGATTATAAAATCAGCAGATGTCATGATCGATTTTGAGTTGGAAAAAATTGATATTGATACTACTGAATTTATAACTATTACACCTGAACTGGGAATACTTAGAACCCCTATTTATTTTGAAGAGCAAATTAAAGGTTATTGTTCATTTATATATCAGACGGGGAAAAAACCAACGGAATTAGAATACATGATTATCGACAAAACTGCTTTAACAGCATCTGTCATTTTACTAAATGAAAATATTAAAATTGGTACGGAACAGAATATAAAGCGAAGTTTTTTAAGCGATGTATTGGATGGTAAATTAGAGCAAGATGAAATTTATAAAATTGCTCATTACCTCAATTTTCCGCCTACTGAATCCTATTGGTTGCTTACATTAGAAAGAACATTAAATCATTCTAATATTAGTGATGAAATAGAAGTAAACGAAGAGTTGATCAGACAAATTATCCTATTTTTAAATGAAAGAAATATTAATGCCCTTGTCTCGCAAAAGACCGATAAACTCATTATCTTAATTGAATATCCAACATTTAAAAGGTTAAATACAGTGCCCCACACATTTATAAACCAGTTACTAAAATACTGCTTACGTCGTTTTAAAAGTTACGAATTTTATATAGGAGCAAGTACGGTTATAGAAGATTTGAGCCAAATCAATATTTTATACAACGAGACATTGGCAGCGTTAAAGGCAAAAAACCCAGAAAAGCATATTTGTTTCTATGAAGATCTGGAAATTGAAGGCGTACTTTTCCAAATTAAAGACGAGGTTCTAATCGATCGCTTTGTAATGCAACAATTAGGAAAATTATTGGAGATAGACAAAGATTACGATTTAACAAAAACGATTTATACCTATATTGAGAATGGCATTAATATCAATAAAACCGCGAAAGCTCTTTCCATGTCTATTAGTGGATTAAGGTACCGCTTATCTAAAATCAGCGAAATTTTAAATATTGGCTTAGATGATACAAAGCGCCTTTTCTCTGTCTATATGGCATTAAAAGTATTAAAAGTTAAAAACCAAATTATATTTTAAAGTCCCCCTTACCATGAATTTAAAAGTTCTTAAAGCCTTAGAAAGTAGCATTTTTTACTTTCTAAGGCTTTTTTTAAAATCAGTAAAGAATATTAACAGCATGAATAGAGCGTTAAATAACTATTATTACTCATTCCCCCAACCCTAATAAAACGTATTTAGTCTAAATATTCTAAAAAAATACGTTTTTCCGTACTTTAAATAGCTATCTCAATAAATTCAGATAATTATAATAATAGATAACCAGTACGACAAGATGCTGTGATAACGCTTACAAATTAAAAAGGAGGATTTATATGACAATTAATTCTTTGGCACTTCTTGAAAAGACATTGAATCGTGAAGAACTACTCCAAAAGGCAAAAGAAGTAGGTGAGTTAGCAGAGAAATATGCAGATCAAACTGATTTTGATAGAAAATTACCGGATGAAGTCATGGAAAAGGTAAAAGAAGCCGGCTTCCACAAGTTACTTAGACCAAAAGCATATGGTGGGCAAGATTTAGACTACTATACATTTGGGGATATTATCCGAACTGTAGCGAACTATAATGTTTCAGCAGCATGGTTAACATACTTTGCTATTATTCATGAAACTTGGCCAGCTTTTTTAGACAAACAAGGTCGGGAAGAGCTATTCGGCACTGGGGAATTAATGGCCGATGTATTTGCTCCGATTGGTAAGGTCGTAAATGATGGTGAAGGATATCGTATATCAGGAACATGGAACTTCTGCAGCGGCATTCCATACTGCGACTGGGTTGCACTAGGCGCTATTCATCAATTGCACGATGGGACAGAACCAGAATTTGGCCTGTTTATTGTCCATAAAAAAGATTTTGAAATTGTTGAAAACTGGGATTCCCTAGGTTTACGGGGAACAGGCAGCAACGCTGTAAAGTTAGATAATGTCTACGTTCCAGCAAATTATGTTTTTCCGGTAACTCGAGTAGTGAATGGGGCAACTGCACCGGACGGCAATTACGAACCGGATTACCAAATTTTCAATGTTCCCTATCTTGCATTCTTCTTAGCTGGTTTCTCACATGTAGCAATTGGTGGTGTGGAACGCTTAATACGAAACTTTAAAGAAAAAACAGAACATCGTGTTCGTATTTTCAACAATAATACAAATGAAAAAAATGCAGGTACGGCACAGCGGACACTTGCAGAATTAAATATACAACTAACTGCTTTAAAAGCTTTAGCAAAAGATTATGCAGATCGCTTGCACCGTTACCAGGATGAGGGTATCCGCGTTTTAGATGAAGAAGAACGCGAACAGTTATTTGCAATTCGCGGCTATATTGCAAAAACTTCTGCAGAAATGGCCACTCGTATTTTAATCACGCTTGGTGGTAACTCAGTCTACAAGAGTGATGGAACAGAAAGATTTGTTCGAGATATTCTTACCGTTGCTGCTCACCCAACACATCAATACGAAGATGCAATGGCCGGATACGGAAGCGCAATTCTTGGATTCAAAGGACATCCGACTTGGTAAATTCAAAACTATGAATTTTACTATAAAAAATAAACTTATGAAAAGTGGAGGAATTTAATATGACAAAAGAGCCTATGTTTGACGTTGCACAACTTGCACACTTTGAAATTTACAGCCCTAAATTAGAGGAATCGGTAGAATTCTTCAAAAATATTCTTGGTATGGATGAAGTAGGTCGTCGAGGTAACTCAGTTTATATGCGTGCTTACGAGGATCATTACCATAACACGTTAATCATTACAGAAAATGATGAAGCTGGTTTAGGTCATATTGCTTTAAGAGCTACTTCTGCTCAAGCATTAGAGCGCCGTGTAGCTGAAATCGAAAAAACTGGATATGGGATTGGTTGGATTGAAGGAGATGTCGGTCACGGTCGTGCATACCAATTTACAACTCCAGACGGTCATAAAATTGAGCTTCTATGGGATGTTGAGTATTATGAAGCCCCTGAAGACCAAAAAACACCATTATTAAATCGCCCGCAAAAACGTCCAAATCGCGGTGTGCCGGTTCGTCGCTTAGACCATATCAACTTATTAGCAAGCGATACTGACAAAAACGTTGAGTTCTTAAAAGAGGTGCTTGGTTTTAACTTACGTGAACGCATCGTAGCGGACGACGATTCTTCCATAGCTGCATGGTTAAGTGTAAGTAATTTAGTTCATGACATTGCAATTATGGGCGATGCATTAGGTGAATCAGGTCGCCTGCACCATATTTGCTATTGGTACGGATTCCCTCAGCATTTATCAGATGTTGCAGACCTATTAATTGAAGCTGGCTATAATATTGAAGCCGGTCCAGGTAAGCATGGCGTAACTCAAGCTGCATTCTTGTATGTAATGGAACCAGGTGGAAACCGTGTAGAATTATTCGGTGACCCAGGCTATCAAATTTTTGATCCTTCTTGGAGAACTGTGGAATGGAAAGGTAAAGATTTAGAAAAATCTATTATTTGGCATGGTTCTACCTTACCGCAGGAATTCTTCCAATATGGTACTCCTATTAAATCTGGAGAACTTGTTAAACCTTAGAAATATAACTTATTAGAAAGATGGACCTTGTTTTCTACTTTCTAATTAATTCTCAATACAATTAACAAAAAAGGAGTGGCTGAATTGAACATTAGTTCAAACTATTTAAATATCAATGGTGTTAACACACACTATCATGAAGAAGGTACTGGAAGTGAAACAATCATTTTAATACATGGATCAGGACCTGGTGTGTCTGCACTTGCAAACTGGCGTTTAGTTATCCCACGTCTTAGTGAATCGTATAGAGTTTTAGCGCCGGATGTTATCGGTTTTGGTGAAACCGATAAATTAGCAGACAATAATTACAATATTGAGCTATGGGTGGAGCACTTAATTGGCTTTATTGAAAAGGTTGCTGATGAACCCGTTTATTTAGTTGGTAATTCATTTGGTGGTGCATTGTCTCTTCATATCGCATATCGCAGACCAGATTTAGTAAAAAAATTAATCTTAATGGGTAGTGTTGGCACAAAGCATCCAATTTCTGATGGTCTAGACCGTGTGTGGGGCTATGAACCAAGTTTAGAAACAATGAAAGAGCTTATTAAATTGTTCTCGTACGATCAAGCAGCTGCAAATAATGAGGAACTTGTTCGCATGCGCTATGAAGCGAGCATGCGCCCTGATGTAAGAGATGCGTTCTCGGCAATGTTCCCGGAACCGCGTCAAAAAATGTTAGATGAAATGGCTTTAGAAGATGAGCAGATTAAGCAAATTGAGATTGAAACATTAATTTTCCATGGCCTGAATGACCAAGTGATTCCAATCGAAGAAACAAGCTATCGATTAATTCAATTACTACCTCACGCACAACTACATGTATTTAATGAATGTGGGCACTGGACTCAAATCGAAAAAACAGAACCATTCATTGAAAATATTTTAAGCTTTTTAAAAAATTCATCGAATAAAGTTTATGCCTCAAAAAAATAAATCAATAGTAAAACGAGACATCCTCTATAAATTTGGATATCTCGTTTTCTCTATTTAATCAGCTTATAATTTTCCCGAAAAAATTATTGACGCAAATCTCATTCCGTGGTAAATTAATCTTTGTCGAAAAGACATTTTATATTTTGGAGGTATACCCAAGTCTGGCTGAAGGGATCGGTCTTGAAAACCGACAGGCGGGTAACACCGCGCGGGGGTTCGAATCCCTCTACCTCCTCCATTTTTGAACTTTTATCCGCTACATTAGTTGAGCGGTTTTTTTATATCTAAATTCACCTTAAGGTACTATTTCTATTTGATGGAAATAGTACTTTTTTGTATTTATAGACAACTTTCTTGTACAATTAATTACTATGTCATATATGTAAAGGGCGGTATATCAAAATTGGAATCGACTCAGCCATATATTAAAACAACTAAATTATTCTTATTTATGCTACTCGTCGGTTTATTGACTGCTATTGGTGGCGAAATTAAAATAATTCCTTTTGAAGAAGGACCTTTTCGTTTCGGTTTAGGGAGCATTATTTTCTTTTTCGCTTTACTGATTCGTCCATTACCGATTGTATCTACTGGTTTATTGACTGCACTAATCGTCATTTTCGGTCGTTCATTACTGGATATTTTTATTTATGGACAAAGCTTCCTTACTCATATCTTTGAACATTTGCCGGCCGGTGCTTTTTATATAGTTTTTGCACTATGCTTCAAACTAATTCCGCTGGACGAGTTAAAAAAACAACCGCTTGTGCTCGGTTTATTGGCAACAGCATTTGAAGTAATATCGAACACGATTGAACACGTTTTAACGGACATTCTACTTGTTTCTGATCAGGAAACGTTTACTTCTTTTTTACTGTTCATCCTCGTTGGATTGTTACGCAGCTATTTTGTTGTAGGCATTTACAGCATGATTACGATGTCAGAACAGAAAAAACAGCTGAAACAGCTCATGACGATTCATTCGGAGTTATATGTAGAAGCATTGTATCTTCAAAAAACGATGCACCAAATTGAGCAGCTTACAGCAAACAGTTACCAGCTTTACAAAAAGCTGAAATCAAACGAATTGCAGCTAGCTTCTGAAGCTTTACATATTGCCCAGGAAATCCATGAAGTAAAAAAAGACAATGAGCGTATTCATGCCGGGCTCTCTAAAATTACGACGAGAAACTACCCGTCAAATTTTCTGTTGTCTGATTTACTAAGTTTTATTGTGGAAGCAAATGAAAATTATGCCACCTATTTAAACAAATCGATTTCCTTTACACTGATTTGCCCAGATGATTTTCAAACAAAAGACCATATTGCACTATTTGCTATATTGAATAATTTAATGGCAAATGCTGTGGAGGCAATTGAAGAAAGCGGATATATTACGCTGAATGTTGTAGTCGACCAGGATATGACTTCTTTTATTGTAGAAGATAATGGAGTTGGTATTGAAGCAGCGCTCATTCCGATCATTTTTGATGCAGGCTATACATCCAAGTTTAATGAACAGGGCCAAGGTTCTACAGGAATCGGTCTTTCCCATACAAAAACAATTGTTGAAAATCTTCAAGGAAATATTCACGTAACAAGTGATACGTCGACTTGCTTTGTAGTGCAAATTCCTACAAAAAATATTCAAAAGGAGAATTACTAATGCGCTATTTTATAGTAGATGATGACCGAGCAAGCCGTATGATGCTCAGTAATATTATTAATGACTGTGAACTCGGAGCTGTCATTGGAGAGGCAAAAAACGGTCTGGATGCCATTCCCCAAATTTTAATGATGCAGCCGGAGTTTGTATTAATCGATTTACTAATGCCGAAGTTGGATGGAATTGAAACAATTGAACGCCTTCAACAAAATGGTTTCAAAGGTCAGTTTATTATGATCTCACAAGTTGTTAATAAAGAAATGGTCGCTGAAGGCTATTCAAAAGGAATTGAATTTTTCATTCATAAGCCTATTAATAAAGTTGAAGTACAAATGGTATTAAAAAGGACAACCGAGCAATACTTATTAAGAAATTCCTTGCAAGTTATTCGCCAGTCTCTGACAAACTTTGATATTACAGATGTGACACATACAAAAAAAACGGCACGGGAACATATTCAATCCATCTTGAATGATATGGGAATTGTCGCTGAAGTCGGCAGTGAGGATATTATCAAAATTATAGAACAGCTATTAATCGAAAAGCATAAAATTGCACCGCTTCCCCCATTAAAGGAAGTATATGAACGTGTTGCCATGCTGACGAAAAATACGCCGGATGAAATTTTAAAGGAAAGTAAAGCAATTGAACAACGTGTACGCCGGACTATATTAGCTGCAATGATTAACTTGGCAAATTTAGGAATTGTCGATTATACAAACTCTGAATTTGAGTATTATACCCCACGCTATTTTGACTTGACGGATATTCGTTATTTAATGAATCAAATAGAGAAAAATGAGCAACGTAAAGCAAAAGTAAACATAAAAAAATTCATTCAAGTTTTATATTCTGAAATTATTAGTAAAGTTGATTAGTCGGATTTTGTCGGATTTTGTATGTATCTAATAAAATTAGTTTTAGGCTAGTCCTGAATCTGATTTTTTAGGAGGAACTATATTTTGAAAAAGTTTAAAATTAGTTTAGCCGCACAAATTTTAATCGGTCTTGTACTCGGTGTTATCGTAGGTGCTGTGTTCTTTGGTAACGAAACTGCACAGTCATACTTACAGCCACTTGGCGATATTTTCTTAAACTTAATTAAGATGATCGTAGTACCGATTATTATTTCGACACTAATCGTTGGTGTTGCCGGAACTGGTGATATGAAACAATTAGGTCGTCTTGGCGGTAAAACACTTATTTATTTCGAAGTTATTACAACAGTTGCGATTGTTGTTGGTTTATTAGCAGCTAACCTATTCCAACCAGGTGCTGGTATTGATATGAATGCATTAGAGAAATCTGATATTTCTTCTTATGTAGAAACAACGGAAGCTGAAGAAGATAAAAGCAAAATCCAAATTATTGTAGATGTCGTTCCTAAAAACATTATAAATGCAATGGCAGAAGGCGATATGCTAGCAATTATTTTCTTCTCTGTAATTTTCGGTTTAGGTGTAGCAGCAATTGGTGATCGCGGAAAACCAGTGCTCGCATTCTTCCAAGGTACTGCAGACGCCATGTTCTGGGTCACAAACTTAGTAATGAAATTCGCACCAATTGGGGTATTTGCACTTATAGGTGTAACCGTTTCCAAATTCGGTATAGAATCCCTTATACCATTAGGAAAACTGGCGATTTTAGTATATGCAACAATGATTTTTTTCGTAATTGTTGTATTAGGTCTTACTGCCCGTATTTTCGGTATTAATATCTTTAAATTAATTCGTATGATTAAGGACGAGCTATTACTGGCTTATACTACTTCTTCATCAGAGACAGTATTACCTCGTATTATGTTAAAAACAGAAAAAATGGGTGCACCGAAAGATATCGTATCATTCGTAATCCCAACAGGTTATTCATTCAACTTAGACGGTTCTACTCTTTACCAGGCGATTGCAGCAATCTTCATTGCGCAAATGTACGGTATTGACCTTTCAATTATGGAACAGATTACATTAATGCTTGTATTAATGGTAACATCTAAAGGTATTGCGGGTGTTCCAGGGGTATCTTTCGTAGTACTTCTTGCAACATTAGGTTCTGTAGGTATTCCACTTGAAGGTTTAGCATTCATTGCAGGTATTGACCGTATTTTAGATATGGCTCGTACAGCTGTAAACGTAGTAGGTAACACATTGGCAGCACTTGTTATGGCGAAATGGGAAAAACGTTTCGACGAGAAGCAATTTGCTGAATACCAAGCTGCGAACTTAAAATAAAATTAGAAAATGGCGTAGTGAACAATATATTCACTACGCCATTTTTTATTTCACTACTTTTGCTAAATATGCGCGGATTGATGCTTCCCCGTTATATAATGCTTCATGTGCCCGCTCTTCATCTTTTGCCACTTTTGCTTCTGCAGCCTCAATAATCTGCTCAATATCCTCCTGAGGGATAATCACAACCCCATCACTATCACCAACTACATAATCGCCTGTTTGAACAGCCACATTTCCTACAGACACGGCTATGCCTACTGTCCCACCACCATGTTTATTGCCTGCTGCTACTGTTGTACCTAATGCAAATACCGGAAAATCAATTTCCTTTGCAGCTGCTATATCGCGAATAACCCCGTCCACAACAAAACCTTGGACACCGACACCTTGCGCAAGCTGCATAACAAAGTCCCCAGCTACAGCACGATTCGTATTGCCTTTAGCATCGATGACTAAAATTTCCCCTTTTTCAGCCTGGCTTATTGCTTCCAGTACCGCACCATTTTCCCCGTCCGGCAGACGTACCGTTCTCGCTTGTCCGGCAATTTTAAAGTGATCGGCAAGCGGTTTAATTGCTGATGCTACATTCGTATGTCCCCCTGTTGCATCGGAAATTGCTGTCGTTGGTAGTACCTGTAAGCGATCTATCATCGATAAAGTCATATTTCCATCCCCTTTTTGCTATAATGTTACAAATCGTTAAAATTTGTAATTACTTTAAGCATAAACGATACAACTTTTTCTTCGCAATATTTTTTAAAGTCGTTAAAAATATACTTATATTGGGAATACTACTAATACAGGAAAGGGGGGGAACTATATTGAACAACCCGCTCATTGAATCGGTAACAGATGAAAGTGGCCAAATAACTTATAAGATGAAGACCTTCGATATACAAGTTACTGCCCGGCTGACAGGTGGGCTTGCCCCTACAATCACGTATATGCATCAAGATAAAGATGTTACGGATGATATACGTGCGATTCGCTTCCATTTTGAAAATCCGGCATCATATATCGATAACTACGCTTCTTTTCAGAGGATGCTTTATGAAAGGGAACAGCGCGCAGTGAACGAGCTATACGAATCCATCAGTATAAAACCTAAAAATATGACGACAAGTAAACAAGTTTTATGGAGCTTCTTCGTCTTTCTGCTCATCATGACACCTATTTTTATTATCGTTTGGGCGAAATAAAAAAGACTGATTTCCGCTATCCTACAGAAATCAGTCCTTTTTTATTATTTTCGTAAATGGCTTGTTTGTTCAAGCATATAACCGATACGAGCTACGACATCCTCTACTTGTGCAGGGTTCTTCATTAAATCGTAATCGTTAATATCAATACGCAATACCGGACAGGCATTGAAGTTGTTAATCCAGTCTTCATAGCGACCGTGCATTTCTTCCCAGTACGAATGAGGCGTTTGCTGCTCCATCTCGCGTCCTCGCTCATGGATACGTCCAATTACATCATCAATCGGACCTTCCAAATATACAAGTAAATCCGGGTGCGGGAAATACGGTGTCATTACCATTGCATCAAAAAGATTTGTATATGTTTCATAATCTGTCGGCGTCATTGTACCTTTGTCATAATGCATCTTCGCAAAAATACCTGTATCTTCGTAAATAGAACGGTCCTGTATAAAGCCCCCGCCATATTCAAAAATTCGCTTCTGTTCTTTAAATCGTTCAGCAAGGAAATATACTTGCAAATGGAAGCTCCACTTTTCAAAATTATCATAAAATTTATCTAAATAAGGGTTTGTATCAACCTTTTCATAAGATGTACGGAAGTTTAAGCTATGCGATAATGCTTTTGTCATTGTTGACTTTCCGACACCTACTGTTCCTGCAATTGTAATCACTGCATTAGCAGGAATATTGTACTTCTCTCTTAAGTTCATTTCTGATGCAAACTCCTTTGTTGTAACTTTTCTTCTACTAGTCGTAATACGTACTTTAAATCTTCTTCATTCTTCACAAAATCAAGCTCATCTCCATTTAATGAGATGACAGGGATTTCTGGATGCATCTTTTCAAAATGTCCGATAAATTGATGATAATCGCTTGAAAGTTGTTCCATATAGTCACGTGAAATGTTCTTTTCCATTTCACGACCGCGCATAGCGATTCGTTTCATTAATGTGTCTAAGCTTGCATGTAAATAAATGACCATATTTGGCTTTGGCATATCAGCAGTTAAAATTCGATAGATCGATTCGTACTTTTCATACTCAGTCGGCTTTAAAGTACGTTTTGCAAAGATCAAATTTTTAAATATATGATAATCAGCCACTACTGGCCCTTGTGCTTCAATAATTTCATGAATATCAGATAATTGTTTGTATCGATTGCACAGGAAAAACATTTCCGTTTGGAAGCTCCACTCACTAATATCTTCATAGAACTTACCGAGAAATGGATTTTCATCTACAATCTCTTTTAATAAATGATAGTCAAACGTTTGTGATACGGCCTTAGATAATGAGGTCTTCCCAACACCAATCGGACCTTCTACTGTTATAAATGGCACAGACATTAGAAGTGCTCCTTCTCTTTTTATAGTCAATGCTTTTAATTTTATCACAACGTTCTTTAGACAACAAAGCAAACAATTCTATTTTACCGAATAAGGCATAGCCAATTTCTAGTAATCAAATTGTGCGAGCGCTTGCTCCTGTAATTCAAATAACTTTTCACGCTGTTCATCATAATTAGCATTTATTTTTTGTTGCTGGGCAAATGCCATTTCCTGAAGAGACTGTTCTTTTTTCATAAAGGTTTGTTCGATTTGCTCATAGTGTTTCTCTGTTCTTTCAGATAGATCCTGTAATGCCTCAAATAACTGATCATCTAGCTGGCTTTGTGATGCTGCTTCATTATCCATTAGGTTTTCGATTGCTTCATCACGCTGTTGTACCAGTCCATGACAGCTTTCTTCAAACAGCTGTTCCGCTTCATCGAATTGCTGTTTATATTTAATCAAGATGTCGGTTAACTCCTGATGTAAACTATCCATTGCTTGTTCCATTCCCTCTGTCACATCCGACACTTGTTCAAATTGTGAGAGTAGAGCTTGTTGCCTGTTATTGTAAAATTGAAACTTCCTGCGTTCTTCCGCTTGTTTCTGCTCAAGAAGTTCAATTTTATTGACGTGATAGTTTTTTTGTTCTTCTTCATAAGTAACTTTATAGTTTACCGATATAACTTTTCTTTTATTTGCGAATAACATTTCAATTTTTTCGATTGCTTGATTGCGATTTTGATTAAGTTTGTATTCTTCATCTTCATGCTGCTGTGCAATGGCTGCTTTTTGCTGTTCAAATTGCTTGTGCAAAGTCATAGTTACTTGTTGTTCATTTTTCTCAATCGTCAACAATTTTTGTTCATACTCATTATCCAGATCAGCCAATGCATTTTCGAAATACTCATTTACTTCTTCTATGGTTTGAAATGACTTCATCGCTGTACTCCTTCAAACTTTTCTTTCATCATAGCATGATTTATTTCTTGTCGCCCAACTATTCATTAGCATGCTAAACTAGGATTTAAGGAGTGATAGATGAATGCTCGAAAATAAAGATCACCATTACATGCAGGAAGCATTGGAAGAAGCGAAAAAAGCCGCTGCCCTTGGAGAAGTACCGATCGGCGCGGTTATTGTATATAAAGATGAGATTATTGCACGTGCACACAATTTACGCGAAACAACTCAAAATGCACTGACACACGCAGAAAGCATGGCCATTCAAGAAGCCTGCAGCAAAATAGGCAGCTGGCGTTTAGAAGAGACTACTTTGTACGTTACACTTGAACCTTGCCCGATGTGTGCAGGAGCTATTTTACAGTCACGCGTACCACGGGTTGTATACGGGGCCCGTGATATAAAGGCAGGCTGTGTCGACTCATTATACCGTCTCCTCAATGATCCGCGTTTTAATCATGAATGTACTGTAACAGAAGGGGTTATGGCGGAAGAGTGCGGACAAATTTTAACGGACTTTTTCAAAGCGCTTCGCGACCGTAAAAAAGCAGAGAAGTTAGCGAGAAAACAACAATCCGAAAAGTAAGGTGTGTGCAATGAATGGATTTTCCATTTTTGATTCGATTCATATAATGTGGCTTATTTTTATTGGCGGTTTTTTAGTGATTTCGTTATATTTTTATCATTGTTCTTCTCATGAAAAGCAACATCTTTTCCTAAAATCGATTTTCTGGCTGTTACTGTTATTAGAAGTAGCAAAGCAACTTTATTTAATCGTAACAAATCAATATTCATATTGGAGTCCCCCGCTCCATCTGTGCGGTTTTGGCATTTTCATTATTGGCTGGCATGCCTATTTCCCAACTCGGACTACAGCTACTTTATTATTTACGCTTACTTTGCCCGGAGCTGCGATTGCACTTTTATTCCCCGGATGGACAATTGATCCGGTTGGCGGCTTTTTGCATTTCCACAGCTTCATATTTCATGCACTGCTTGTATTAGTTGTAGCGGCTTTAATTTTGGAAAGGCAGCTGGTGACAAATTTTACGGATATTTGGCGGGCTGTATTATTTCTGCTAGTCACAGTTCCGCCTGTTTATATATACAATGCACATTTTCATACGAATTTTATGTTTCTAAATCGCCCTGTAAAAGGGACGCCTCTTCAATGGTTATACGATGCGTTTGGGGCAGCTGGTTATTTAGCCAGTTTAGTAGGGGTTATCGTTAGTATTTGGATTGTGCTTTATGTACTTCTTGCCATACAAAAACGACGACACATTACCGAATAAATGTGTCGTCGTTTTATTTTGCTTTTTTCCATTAATCCATTTTAATAATGATTCGAGAATTATCGCCTGTTGCCAGTAGATCAAAACCTTCACTAATTTCATCAAGCGTAATGATATTTGATATAAGAACCTTTTAACGTTTTTTCTTCGGCTGTTAAAGTTACATAAGGGAACGAAAATTGAGCTAATGGAATTCATAAAAACAGCAGATGTCTTCGTGGAAAATTACCGGTTGAAATTTAGGCTCCATCTTTCTGGCCTCGTCACCGCTCAGCTTTTCTACTTTGATCACTTCTGCTACTAAGTCAGCTAAAATCATCGTTAATGTCGGCCCTGAAATATTCGTTGTCATATCAAGAACACGTATTCCTTGCAATGGTTTCAAATTCAGCCCTCCTTAAACTAAGCTGTAAGCGAACTTTGCCACATCCTTTAACTTTTCCTGACGGATATGTGTTTTAACTTCCATCGCTTCAAACAGCTCCACCACTTTCTCTGTTGCTACATTTCCTGTAGCTCCAGGTGAAAACGGACAACCGCCAAGTCCTGCAATCGAACTATCAAACTTTTCAATTCCCGCATTTAATGCGGCAATTATATTTGCATAGGCAAAACCGTTTGTATCATGGAAATGTGCCACGAATGTTGTATCCGGGAAATCTTTTTTTAATGCGCTGAACCGTTCATACACGATGCGCGGATTTGCCTGTCCATTCGTATCACCAATTGAAATTTCGTCAGCCCCGTCATTTACAAATTGTGCTACAACCCGCTTAACTTGCTCATAGGAAATGGCTCCTTCATACGGACAGCTAAAACACATCGACACATAGCCACGAATAAACTTTTGCTGAGCTTTTGCATGCTGGAACACTTCGCTGCATTCTGCCAAAGACTCTTCGATGGAACGTTTAATATTTTTTTGGTTGAATGTCTCACTCGCCCCGACGAATACCGCAATCTGCGGTACACCTGCATCAATTGCACGCTCCAGTGCTTTCATATTAGGAGTTAAAGCGATATATTCCATCCCCAGTTCATTACAAAATGCCGTAATTTCCTGTGCGTCTGCCATTTGCGGGACAATTTTTGGATGAACAAACGATGCCGTTTCAATACGCTGAAAGCCCGCTTCATATAATTGCTTGATTAACTTTTTCTTTTCCTCTGTTGGCACAAAGCGTGATTCATTTTGCAAACCGTCGCGTGGACCTACTTCAATAATTTCAACTTGCTTTGGAAAGTGCATGATTTTCACCTCAATAAGATTTTGGAAGTTTTAATATATGTTCTCCGACGTATGATAAAATCAGGTTTGTTGAAATTGGAGCTACTTGATAGAGCCGTGTCTCTTTAAATTTCCGCTCAATATCATATTCTGCGGCAAAGCCAAAGCCGCCATAAGTTTGAATCGTTACATTGGCCGCCTCCCATGATGCATCTGCAGCAAATAACTTCGCCATGTTGGCCTCTGCCCCGCAAGCTTGCTGACGATCATAAAATTCCGCAGCTTTTATACGCATTAAGTCTGCCGCCTCAATATGGATATGCGCCTGGGCAATCGGAAACTGTATTCCTTGGTTTTGACCTATCGGACGATCAAAAACAACACGTTCTTTTGCATAATTCGTTGCCCGTTCAATAAACCAGCGTCCATCACCGATACATTCCGCAGCAATTAAAATCCGCTCGGCATTCATTCCGTCCAAGATATAGCGGAATCCTTTTCCCTCTTCGCCAATTAAATTTTCTACAGGCACCTTTAAATTGTCGATAAACAATTCCGTTGTCGCATGGTTCATCATTGTTTTAATTGGCCGTATTTCTAATCCATTTCCAACTGCTTCATTCAAATCAACAATTAGCACGGACAGGCCGTCACTCTTTTTAACGCATTGGTCTTTCGGTGTTGTACGCACTAATAAAATCATTAAATCCGAATGCTCTGCACGGGAAATGAATACCTTTTGACCATTCACGATATAATGGTCGCCATCCCGTTTCGCAAACGTTTTTAAGTTTGTTGTGTCAGTACCAGTGTTAGGTTCCGTCACCCCAAATGCTTGTAAACGAAGTGACCCGTCCGCAATCTTCGGCAAATATTTCTCCTTTTGTGCAGGAGAACCATGCCGTAAAATCGTTCCCATCGTATACATTTGTGCATGACACGCACCCGCGTTCCCGCCTGAACGATTAATCTCCTCTAAAATTACCGATGCTTCCAATATTCCTAAACCGGAACCACCATATTGTTCTGGTATTAAAGCCCCTAAAAAGCCAGCCTGAGTAATAGCCTCCACAAATTCGGTCGGATATCCGTCGATCTCATCCAATTTCCGCCAATAGTCACCATCAAAACGTTTGCAAACTGCTCTTACACCTTCACGAAGTTCTTCTAAAAATGCCAGATTCTCTGTTAACATCATCTGAGATCCTCCTACCGTCCAATAAAATTAGGTTTTCTTTTTTCGTTGAAGGCTAAAATACCTTCCATTCGATCCACAGAAGCGATAACCTCGTTGTACGTTTCTATTTCAATCCGGAATGCTTCAGATGCTTCTAATGAACTAATTTCTGCTACTTTTTTAACGCCTTGAACGCCTAAAGGTGCATTGCCTGCAATTTCTTTTGCTAACTCAAGTGTGGTACTCATTACTTCTTCAGATTCGACAACTCGATTAAATAACCCTGCGTTCTGTGCTTCTTCTGCAGAGACAATCCGCCCTGTAAATAGCCATTCTTTTGCAATATGGAGCGGTACACGTTTTGGCAGTAATCGTGCTCCTCCTCCGCCCGGCATAATACCTCGAGTGACCTCGGTTAGCCCTACCTTTGCATTTTTACCGGCAACAATTAAGTCCGTATTCAATGCAAGTTCAAACCCTCCTGCAAGTGTATAGCCATTGATCGCAGCAATGGTAGGTTGCCTGCAATTGGCTACTGCCTGGAACATTTGTTCAAATAAGTGATGCTGTTCCGTCCACGCGGACTCACTCATCCCTTTACGCTCTTTTAAATCCGCGCCTGAACAAAAGGCATCTTCAGTGGAGGAAGTTAAAATGACGACGCGTACCGGCTGCTCATTGAATGACTGAAATACAGTTAACAGCTGCTTCGCCATTTCCGTATTAAATGCATGACGCATTTCCGGTCGGTTTAATGTAACAATCGCAATTTTCTCTTCATATTCATATGAAACTTGAATATATTCCATTCGTTCACTTCCCTTTCTGTGAGATTACTTGATCGATTAAAGGCTTCGTAATGTTTGGTGCAAAGTCCTTTTTATAAATCATCATCGTGCGTTTAAAGTGAATGACAATTTGCCCGTCCTGGTTGTAGCCGGTTGTTTTCACTTCAATGATCCCTACATTATTTCGTTTAGCACTTTCTTTTTTTGATAATATTTCTGTATAGGAGTAAATTGTATCCCCTTCAAAAACAGGGTGCGGGAGCCTTACTTCATCCCATCCAATCTGAATCTGTTGTTCCATGACAACATCCCTCTTTAAAGTTTGCATAGTTTTTCCGTATATTGTATATTGGATCCAAAATACAACACATAATGAGGTGTTTTATATGAAATTTGATCATGATTTAACTGCTGAAACATTACCCTCTAAAATTTACCGGATTCTGCGCGAAGCGATTATAAAAGGGCAGCTGCAGCCTGGCGAACGCCTGGTACAGGATGAATTGGCGAAAACATTAAACGTTAGCAGAATGCCGATCCGAGAAGCGATAAAACAGTTGGCTGCTGAAGGCTATGTCACAGTTGAGCCGCATAAAGGGGCTGTCGTCAAACAATTTACAATCCACGAACTGGAAGAAATTTATTTTTTACGAGCTAAATTTGAACCAATGGCTGCTGCTGAAAGTTTGAAAACGATGTCACCACAACTAGTAAATCAATTGCGTGAGCTTAACGAGAGAATGAAGAAAACAGATGATACAGATGAATATATTCAACTTAATATTCAATTTCATCATCTGTTAATAAAAGATTGTCCTTGGGGGAAATTAAATAGCATTATTGAAAATTTTTGGACCGGTTTCCCTCAGCAAACACCACATCTTTTACCTAACCAAATTGCCACTTCCATTAGTGAACATGATTTAATGGTGGAAGCTTTGGCTAACGATAACATTGAGCTTACATGCCAATTGCTTGAACAACATATTACACGTGCAAAATATGATGTTCTTAGAAACTTTATTCAATAAATTCTATTAATGTTAAAATATTGTATCCAATATCCTATTTTCTCGAATATAACAAAATATTCTCGCTTTGTAAAATAAATTACTAAATTCCCTGAAATATTTTAGCGCAGAAAAGAAAAAAAGTGTGTTGAAATTATTGATTCAACACACTTTTTAATTTAGATTAAATTATTTTACAGTAATGACTTCTAGTCCACCCATATATGGACGTAACACTTCCGGAATAACAACAGAACCATCTTCTTGTTGGTAATTTTCCAGAATTGCTGCTACTGTACGACCTATTGCTAGACCTGAACCATTTAACGTGTGAACGAATTCCGGTTTTGCACCTGCTTCACGACGGAAACGGATATTCGCACGACGCGCTTGGAAATCTTCGAAGTTTGAACATGAAGAAATTTCGCGGTACATGTTTTGAGCAGGAATCCATACTTCCAAATCGTACTTCTTCGCAGCTGTGAAACCTAAATCTGCTGTACACATTTTTAATTTGCGGTATGGTAAACCTAAAAGTTGTAATACCTTTTCAGCATGACCAGTTAAGATTTCAAGTTGCTCATAAGATTCTTCCGGTTTAACAAAGCGAACTAATTCTACTTTATTGAACTGATGCTGACGGATCAGTCCACGTGTATCACGACCTGCAGATCCTGCTTCTGAACGGAAGTTAGCGCTGAATGCAGAGAACGCTTGCGGTAGCATATCCGCTGATAAAATTTCATCACGGTAATAGTTTGTTACCGGTACTTCAGCAGTTGGAATCAGGTAATAATCCATTTCATCTTCTTCACGAACTAATTTAAATACGTCTTCTTCAAACTTCGGTAATTGGCCTGTACCTGTCAGTGAATCGCGGTTAACGATTTGCGGTGGCAGCATTTCTGTATAGCCATGCTGATCTGAATGAAGATCCATCATGAAGTTCAGTAAAGCACGCTCTAAACGTGCGCCTAAACCTTTATAGAACAAGAAACGGCTTCCCGTAACTTTAGCTCCGCGCTCAAAGTCTACGATATCTAATTCTTTGGCAATATCCCAATGTGCTTTTGCTTCAAAATTAAATGCCGGCACATCGCCCCAAGTGTACTCTTCCACATTATCATCTTCTTCTGTGCCAACAGGTACTGATTCATGCGGGATATTCGGCAAACGCATCATCATATCTTTAAATTCATCTTCAATGGCATTTAATTCGGCATCCAATGCTTTAATTTCATCGCCTACTTCGCGCATACGTGCAATTACTTCTGATGCATCTTCTTTGTTGCGCTTCATAACAGAAATTTGTTCAGACACTTTATTGCGCTCTGCTTTCAATACTTCTGTTTTGGCGATTAATTCACGACGTTTTGTATCTAAGTTTTCAAAGTTATCCAGATTTCCTAAATCCTCATTACGTGTAAGAAGCATACGCTTTACTTCTTCAAAATTGTCGCGGACGCGTTTAATATCTAACATAATTTTTCCTCCTAATATTTATGAAATGATGATCCTGAGCACTTTAACGCGTTAATGTATTAGCAGAATAAATACAAAAAAGCCCTCAATCCCTATGAAAGGGACGAGAGCTACCCGCGTTGCCACCCTAATTGAATAGAAAAATCTATTCCTCTTAACAATTAACGACTTTGGTAAGCCGGCTTCCACCTACTATAATTTCGGAAAAAGCATCTCAAGGACGGATTCACAAGTGTTTTTATCAGCTTCCACCGACCGCTGACTCTCTAAAAAAAACGGGCTTGCTACTACTTCCTATCATCGAATTCATTTATAAATTTAACCATACTGTACTATAAAACCATATACATTTGCAAGTTCCGGCGAAAACATTCACTAATTTTCTACATCGTGCTATACTTTTCTGACACTTTCAATATTAATTAAAATTGAAATTTCATTAAGGTTACATAAGGAGGATAAGAAGATGCTTTTCTTTCAGCTTCATAAGGACCATACGATTCCACTATATGAACAACTGTATATCGGCATAAAAAATGCAATTACTAACAACCAGCTAGCTGTTGGTGTACGCCTTCCTTCCAAAAGGGAACTTGCGGATTTTTTCAATATAAGTCAAACAACCGTCGAGCTTGCGTATTCGCAGCTGTTGGCGGAAGGCTATATTATGTCAAAACCGCGTGTCGGTTATTTTGTTGAAGAGATCGATTCAATACCTTACCGCCAAAGTGATCTATCGAACAATGAAATAAAAAAAACAGCGGAAACTACGAAATATAAAATTGATTTCTCTTCTGCAAAAATTGATGAGGAAGCTTTTCCTTTTACGATATGGAGAAAATATGCAAAAGACGTGCTCGATAAACCGTTCAAACATCTACTTCAGACAGGGGAACGTCAAGGTGAGCTTGCATTGCGTATCGAAATTGCGAACTATTTACACCAATCACGGGGAATCGAGTGCCAGCCAGAGCAAATCGTCATCGGCTCCGGTACTGAGCAATTACTGCCTATGATTTTAAAAATTCTAGATGTTGATTCAAAGCTTGCTTTTGAAAATCCAGGTTATTCACCTATTCCCCGTCATCAATTAGGTCAGCTCGCTATTCCGATTTCTGTTGATACAGATGGAATTGTGGTGGAACAATTACAGAAATCAAATGCAAATGTCGTTTACATAACACCTTCACACCAATTCCCGACTGGTGCAGTTCTTTCAGCTAATCGACGGACACAATTATTAAATTGGGCAGCTAAAACACCGGACCGTTTTATTATTGAAGATGATTACGACAGTGAATTTCGATATATTGGGAAGCCAATTCCAGCGCTTAGAGGACTTGATGTAAATGACCGGGTCATTTATTTAAGTACCTTTACTAAATCATTGATGCCATCATTGCGTGTTGCCTTTTTTGTCCTGCCGCCAACACTCGTTCAACGCTATCAGGAGCATTTTAATTACTACTCTTCTACAGTTCCTCGGTTTGAACAGCATATTTTAGCGAAGTTTATGAAAGACGGACACTTTGCCAAACATTTAAATCGGATGCGTAAAATTTACCGTAAAAAGCACGATAAATGTATTGAAGTGTTTTCAAATCATTACTCTCAAATAACAATATCCGGTGATGCTGCCGGTACGAACATTCTTGTTGCATTCCGTCATAAGGAATCTGAACGGGAACTTCAACAGGTCGCGCGCAAGCACGGTATCCATATTTTACCGTTATCAAATTATTATTTAACAGAGCAGCATTACTCCAAAAGAACATTTTTATTAGGGTTTGGTAATTTGCAACTTCATGATATTGAACCGAACATCCATCAGCTAATGGAAATTTGGGGGATTTCTAAAAGTTAATAGAAAGGGATTTTTAAAGAGACGTTCCGTATGGAAACGTCTCTTTACGTTGAAATAATATTGATGCGATATTGCTCGACCCAATCATGTAATTGTATAAAATATGCTATGAGTTGTGGTCCCGCCATTAACTGGCCAAACCAAGGTATTTGAAACGATTGACCATTTGTAGCAAGCAATCGTTCTAACTGCTCCTTCTCGAATAATTCATGCAGAACTGAGTGCTTCTGCCGTAAAATTTGCTCTAACCGTTGATGAACGAGTTCTGTATATTTAGGATGATACGTTTTGGGATACGGATTTTTCTTACGCTCCACAACTTCCTTCGGTAAAATATCCTGAAACGCCTTTCGTAAAATCCCCTTTTCCATTCCGCCGCTGTTTTTCATTTCCCAAGGAATATTCCATACATATTCAATTATTGTATGATCGGCAAACGGTACACGGACTTCCATACTTGCACCCATCGTCATCCGGTCATTTCTTTCTAATAACGTCTGCATAAAGAACTGGTTATTTAAATAAAACAGCTGCTGGCGTTCCTGCTCTTCTTTAGTCCCTATAAATGATGGCATCCCTTTTACTGCTTCTTCATAAGTACTTTGCATAAACTGCGGCAACTGCAGGCGTTTTTGCCAATCTGATTTAAATAACTGTTCACGTTCCTTTGTAGAACGAAGCCACGGGAAAAGTGTTTCTCTTTTCCCTTCATAAAACCATGGATAACCACCAAATACTTCATCAGCACATTCACCCGACAGCGCCACAGTATGTTCTTTTTTCATTTCTTTACAGAATAAATAAAATGAGCTATCAATATCCGCCATACTCGGCATGTCTTTTAAACGCATTGCCTGTTCTAAACCATCTACTAATTCTTGTTGGGTCAACGTTACTTGTCGGTGCTTTGTCTGAAATGCCTGTTGCATTTTTCCGATCCAGAATTCATCCTGTGATGTTTGAAATGAGTTTTTTGTGAAATGATAGTCATTTTCTTCAAATGCTACGGAATAAGTCGCCAATGTTTTCTGTTCTTTTGCAAGTTGTTGTGCAGCAACCGCCGTAATGATACTTGAATCGAGTCCGCCTGATAGCATTGTACTTAGCGGCACATCGCTTATTAGTTGACGAATAATTGCATTTGTTACGAGTTCCCGGACATTTTCAATCGTTTCTGCCTCTGAATGTTCATGATGTTTACTTTCAATGTCCCAGTACTGCCAGCTTTTCCTGAAACCGCTTCGCACCATCATTGCGTATGCGGGCTTAACTTCTTTAATCCCTTTAAATATGGCATGCCCTACAATACGTGATGGGCCAAGACTAAATAATGCGGCAAGCCCTTCTGCATCAACTTCTGCCTTCACAGCAGGATGTGCCAGTATCCCTTTTATTTCAGAACTGAACAATAGCCCATCCGGAAGCTCATAATAAAACAGCGGCTTTACCCCTAGCCGGTCACGACATAGGAATAGTGATTGCTCCTGCTCATTCCATACGGCAAAAGCAAATATCCCATTTAAGTACTCCATACAGCGGTCTTTCCATTCAACATACGCCATTAAAATAACTTCTGTATCGGATGTTGTATAAAAGGAATGGCCCAAATTTTTAAGCTGTTCACGAAGCTCGTTTGCATTGTAAACCTCGCCATTATACACAATTGTCAATTCGCCGCGAGTCATCGGCTGATTACCTGTCACTAAATCAATAATTGCGAGCCGTTTATGGCCCAGTAAAGCATGTTTGCTTATAAAGTATCCTTCACTATCCGGACCACGGTGTAAAAGCGTCCTCGTCATTTTTTTAATCATTGATTCTTCATTTACTAAGTGGGTCGAGTAATCGATCCAACCTGATATTCCACACATGATTAATCCCTCCATGTATCAATGTATGTTTTGCATGGTTTATCGACAAATTGTCCCATTCGAAAAATTCCCTTAGACGAAAAAAAAAGCCTTTCTACAAGCATTTACTTATAGAAAGGCCCACTCATTATTTAATTAAATTACCTGCAAATCCAAACACACCATTCCATAAATTACCGAAAAAGCTTCCGATACCTTGGAACATTAATGATATTTTCCCTGCACGTTCTACCGATTCTGTCGTCACGACATCTGCTACAATAGGATTGCCATCAATATAGCCGAAATCTTTGCCTTCTGTAGGTGCAAGTACAGCCTGTCCTACTACTTGGTCTTTTTCGATTCCTGCTTCAATTTCTTTCTTGTCCAATGTCAACGTCGGAACGTATGAATCTTTCTCGCTCGTCTTAACCATTACAGAAACCGGCTCTTTCAAACCGATTTTAACAGAGTCCTCTTTCCCTTTAGTAACAGGAATCGTTTTTTGCTCTTCAAAAACGTAGTTACCTGGAAGAAGTTCTACTTTCGAAAATTGACCAAATCCATAATCAAATAACTTCGCTGTCGCATCAAAACGTGCTTTATAAGAGCCTACACCCTTTGAATCCACTGCCTTCATAACAACAGCGATTAAACGTGTATCACCGCGTTTAGCTGTACCTGTAAATGTATGACCGGCAAAATCTGTTGTCCCTGTTTTTAACCCGTCTACGCCTTCATATTCATATACAAGGCCCGGTAGCATGAAGTTCCAGTTGGACATACTAATTGCATCCGAAGTTCCTTCACGGAATATTTTCTTCGGAATTTTTGCTGTTTCTAACATGTCAGGATGATCTTTTAATAAGTTGTACGCTAATTTTGCTACAGAACGAGCAGGCATGACGTTTTCATCTTTTTCACCAGTACCTTCTGGATGCATGCCTTGTAAATCAGCATTATTTAAACCTGTTGCGTTTACAAATTTGTAATTTTCTAAGCCAAGTTCTTCTGCCTTTTTATCCATCAATTTAAGGAATTCTTTTTCTGTACCTGCAATTGTTTCTGCAATCGCAATTGTAGCAGCATTTGCAGAATAGATTGCCATTGCTTCATATAACTCTCTAATTGTATACGTACCATCAGCACGTAACGGTACATTACTTAATAAACGGTTTTGGGAAACTTTATATGTATACTCTGATACATTATATTGTTGATCCCATGAAATTGAGCCTTCTTCGATTGCATCAAGTAATAGATACTCTGTCATCATTTTCGTCATACTTGCAATACCTAAAGCTGTCTCTGCATTTTGCTCATATAAAATTTTCCCTGTGTCTGCATCAATTAATATTGCCGCATCTACCGTTAACCCTAAATCCGTCGCCGCATTTGTCTTAGCAGGTGTCACCGCCAGCATGCTAAGTATTAAAATCGGAATTAAGACAATGCTTAATACCGTTTGCTTTCTTACCTTCTTCACAAAGCTACCTCCAAATTTTTATTCTTGTCTAACGTCATTTTATCATACATAAGTAGTTGTATGTGACCTTCTATTAATAAAAAAACGTTACTATCTCCAATTTGACGATAGTAACGTTTGAAAGTTTCCTAGTAATTATTGTAAAGAGTAGTTTGGTGATTCTTTCGTAATTTGTACATCATGTGGATGTGATTCACGTAAGCCTGCACCCGACATTTTAATGAACTGTGATTTTTCACGTAAGTGTTCTAAATCCGGTGCACCGCAGTAACCCATTCCGGCACGTACACCACCAACTAATTGGTGAATTGTATCTGCTAAAGGTCCTTTGTATGGTAAACGTCCTTCAATTCCTTCTGGTACAAGCTTTTTCGCATCTTCTTGGAAGTAGCGGTCTTTAGAACCTTTTTCCATTGCACCTAGTGAACCCATTCCACGGTACACTTTAAAGCGACGTCCTTGGAAGATTTCTGTTTCACCAGGAGATTCAGATGTTCCTGCTAATAATGAACCTAACATTACAGTATGTCCACCTGCAGCTAAAGCTTTTGTGATATCTCCAGAATACTTGATACCGCCATCAGCAATAATTGTTTTACCTAATTCACGGGCAACTGATGCTGCATCGTAAACAGCTGTAATTTGTGGTACACCAACTCCTGCTACAACACGAGTTGTACAAATAGAACCAGGACCGATTCCTACTTTTACAACATCGGCACCAGCTTCAAATAATGCACGTGTTCCTTCAGCTGTTGCAACATTCCCTGCAATAATATCCAAGTCCGGGTAAGCTGCACGAATGTCTTTAATTGTATTTAAAACTCCTTGAGAATGACCGTGTGCTGTATCAATTACAACGATGTCCACTTGCGCTTCCACTAGCTTCGCAATACGCATCATTGTATCTTTAGAAACACCAACCGCCGCTCCTACAACTAATCGGCCGTGGCTGTCTTTAGCAGCATTTGGGAACTCAATTACTTTTTCAATATCTTTAATTGTGATTAAGCCAGTTAACTTTCCTGCTTCATCAACAATCGGTAACTTTTCAATTTTATATTGCTGAAGAATTTTTTCTGCATCTTCTAAAGTTGTCCCTACAGGAGCAATGATTAAATCTTCTTTTGTCATTACATCATCAATTTTTAATGAGTAATCTGAAATGAAGCGTAAATCACGGTTTGTAATAATACCCACTAATTTCTGATCTTCCATGTTATTTACAATAGGGACACCTGAAATGCGGTACTTGCCCATTAAATGCTCTGCATCAAAAACTTGATGTTCTGGTGTAAGGAAGAAAGGATTTGTAATAACGCCGTTTTCAGAGCGTTTTACTTTCTCGACTTCTTCTGCTTGTTCATCAATACTCATATTTTTATGAATAATACCAATTCCACCTTGACGAGCCATGGCAATTGCCATTTTTGATTCGGTTACAGTATCCATACCTGCAGAGATCAGCGGAATGTTTAACTTAATGCTGTCAGTTAGATTTACAGACAAATTAACATCTTTCGGTAACACTTCAGAGTGCCCTGGCACTAATAGTACATCATCAAAAGTTAAACCTTCTTTAGCAAATTTTGTTTCCCACATTGTTAAGAATGCCTCCTATTTATAAAAGAATATTATTGTAAGGTTACCTCCGAGGGACATCACTGTCAAGATTCTTTAAAAAGTAAAATAATTCGGAATATTATATTATTTGTGTTTTTCCTTAAAGAGAGAAAAAATATTTTATAACAAAAAACCCACTGATTTCTCAGTGGGTTTTACATGTGCGAAGCGACGTCCTACTCTCACAGGGGGAAGCCCCCAACTACCATCGGCGCTAAAGAGCTTAACTTCCGTGTTCGGTATGGGAACGG
>NZ_JAMBOC010000010.1 GCF_023715405.1 Solibacillus isronensis | reverse complement strand
TCGGTGCAAGCACCAAAAATTCGTCCGCTCGACTTGCATGTATTAGGCACGCCGCCAGCGTTCGTCCTGAGCCAGGATCAAACTCTCCATAAAAGTAGTTTGAAAGCTCATTTGCTTTGCTAGCGATTCAACTTCGTTAGAAGTTGAAATCTATTGTTTGCTTCATTTAAGAAGCTTGTTTCATTAACGTTGCTTGTTCAGTTTTCAAGGTTCATTGTGTCAGTCGTTTGTGCGACTGTTTAAATTTTAACAGCGTTGTTTATGTTTGTCAACAACTTTATTAAAATTTATTTTTTCGTTTGTGTTGTTTGCGTTTGTTTCGCAGCAACGTGATTAACTATACACCCGATACAAAGGATTATGCAACCCTTTATTTAAAGAAAAAATTTTCTGATTTTTGTTCTCTAACTTAAATTGAGTTTCTTCCTATTATATATAGAGTAAAGTTAATTTACTTGTCACCTGAAAATAAATTACCTCTCCTAAAGAAATAACTATTGAATAGCCAATCTCATTTTCCTGCTGATTGTTTTCATAGAATGTTTTTTGTAAAATGCAATGGCTTCTTCATTGAACTCCCATACATTTAACTCCACCTCATTCACATCCATTTCTTTTGCCCACTTTAAACAAGCTTCAAATAAGAGCGATCCAATTCCTTTCCGTTTTTCTGACTGGTCTATACCAAAATCATGAATGTATGCAAACCTCCTATGAACTAACGAAGGGAAATCCGGAGAAGCTTCTATACTGATGACAGCAAAGCCTATTATTTTATTTTCCTCCCGTGCTATTAATACGGTACTTTGCTCTTGCTCAAGCAATTCCAAATAATATTCTTCTGGCATAACACTCTCCACTTCACGGAACACCGTATTGTCCCCCTTTACATGATCGTCATGGCCTTGCCTTACTAAACGATTTACTTCTATATAGTGTTGTTCCTTTGCTTCTTCTATTTTAATAACCATTAACCTCTCCCCCTTTAATATTCAGTTCGATTCCCCAATTATATTTTCCTGCAAAAATAAAAAAACCAGCCAACAATAGTTGACTGGTGAATGATTTTACATTGAACCGACAGTACCTAAATAAATCAGGAAGAGTACTGCGAAAATATACATAATCGGGTTTACTTCTTTTGCTTTTCCTTTTAACACCATTGTTAATGGGTAGAACACGAAACCTACTGCAAGACCTGTTGCGATTGATGATGTTAACGGCATCATTAACATTGTGAAGAATGCTGGTACAGCTACTTCGAATTTATTCCACTCAATTTGTCCAAGTGAAGATACCATTAAAATACCTACGACAATTAATGCCGGTGCAGTAACTGCGTTTGTTACAACACTTAATATTGGTGATAAGAATAGCGCCAGCAAGAAACAGATACCTGTAATGATTGAAGCGAAACCTGTACGTGCGCCTGCTCCAACCCCTGCTGAAGATTCTACATAAGATGTTACTGTTGATGTACCAAAGATCGAACCTGAAATAGAAGCGATTGAATCTGAAATTAATGCTTTACCTGCACGAGGTAATTTATTATTTTTAACAAATCCTGCTTGGTTGGCAACAGCCATTAAAGTACCTGCGTTGTCAAAGAAGTCTACGAACAAGAATGATAAAATAACCGATATCATTGTGAGCGAATAGAACTCAGGATCAGTGAATGCTGAGAATAATTTACCGAAAGTAGGCTCTACACTTGGTGGTGCTGAAACAACTTGGGATGGTAAATCAACTAACCCAATGACCATACCTACGATTGCAGTAATAGCCATCGCAATAAATACGCCGGCCTTCATTCCACGCACTAAGAAAATTACTGTAAGAAGAATACCAAAAATCGCTAACAATACTTCAGCATCGTGTAAGTTACCTAAACCGACAACTGTTGCCTCACTCGCAACGATAATGCCCGCGTTTTTTAAACCGATGAACGAAACGAATAAGCCGATACCAGCACCAACAGCAATTTTAAGTTCCATTGGGATGGCGTTGATTAATTTTTCACGTAATCCTGTAACCGTTAATAATAAGAAGAATACACCTGATACAAATACTGCGGCCAAAGCGTGTTGCCAAGGGCTTCCGTTTGTTAATACAACCGTGTAAGCAAAGAATGCGTTTAAGCCCAGACCTGGCGCTAAAGCTAAAGGATATCTTGCGACAATCCCCATGATGAAACATCCAATTGCTGCTGAAACAGCTGTTGCCACAAATACTGCACCGTAATCCATGCGGAGTGCATCTGGTAAACCTTCAATATCAGATAGCGTTAAAATGCTAGGGTTTACTACTAAAATGTAAGCCATTGCCAAGAATGTTGTAAAGCCACCTAAAATCTCCCGGCGATAATTAGTTCCAAGTTTATCGAACTCGAAATACTTTTTCATAATGAAATTTTCCTCCGTGTTGTCGTCTTCAACATCTAAAGAACACTTAACCTTAAAAACAAAAAAGACACGCAAAGCATAAATGCCGCATGTCCACGATTTAAGGAAAATAAGTATATTACACTCCTATTATAGTAGTGATGTTACTTATTTATAAATCGTAGTCGAATCATTTACGGTGATTCGGTAGAAACTCACGGGCCTTATTCCCGACATTATACGACGACGTATTTAATTTACGTTTGTAATATATCATTTCATTTTTTGAATTACAAGCTATTTCCGAACATTTTTTATGAATTTTAATTCATAGTTCGTAAAAACATCCATAAATTAGTCATTTACTTCTTCTCTTGTGTCTATATTTGTTATTATTAAACTTGGAATACAAAAAAGTCTAATCTAAGTTTCACTATATTTATACTGAATTGGGGAACTCAAATTGAATGAAATTAAGGTAGTGGTAAAAGGAGTTCTTGTTAAAAATAATAAAATACTGATCGTGCAGCGCTCACAGATTGAAGAAGTTGGTGCTGGCACATGGGAGACTGTCGGAGGAAATCTGCATTTTGGCGAGTCATTTGAAATTGCACTGAAGAGGGAATTTTTAGAAGAAGTTGGATTGAATATCACTGTAAAGAATCAGTTGTTTTCAACAACATTCCACACGAGTAAAACGCGACAAATTGTCCTGCTCACTTTCTTATGCGATACAAAAGAGGAGCAAATTACTTTATCCAATGAACATCTACACTATTTATGGGCGACAAAAGATGAACTGCTCACATTGTTACCACAAGAGATTATCGCAGATTTCCACCAACATAACGTGCTCGATTTGTTGGCCTAATAATTATTTTATAGAAAGTTTATAGAGATGTTATATTGCTCCTTTATAGTAAAGTTTAAACAAATAGGGGGGATTTTTTTGCAACAACAACGAAAATGGGCAATGCATTTAATTCGCTTTGCGGCTGTTTCAGGTTTTATCGGTGTATTCATCGGATCAATCATGAGCGGTAACATGAACTATGCTTTACGTCCAGTACACGCACACTTTGTATTGGTAGGTTGGTTATCGGTTTTTGCGTGGGGGATTTTCTATTATTCAGTACCTGTCCGGAAGCTGATTTTTGTTAAAATCCAAAGTATTTTAGGTATGATTGGTGCTTTTGGTTTATGTATAGGAATGTGGCTGCATTATTTAAACCCATTAGATACAAATGAAACAATGAACATGGTGTTCTTCATTGTGGGTGGTAGTCTTTTATTAATCGCATTTTTCTTATTTATAATTGTGACATTTTTTGTACAAATAAATAAAAATAATAATAGCTAACAATCTAAAAACGAGTGTATACACCTTTAATATGTTAAAATAATAAAAAGAAACACAGAATATTAAAGGAGGGGTTTGAATGCCCTATTGGTTACATAACACATTATTTGTACTTTTAATAATTGTTACTTTTGGATGTGTTACTAGTGGAATCGAGTGGAAAACTCGCGAAAAAGCCACTGTTGAAGAATAATTTAAACCTAAAACTACTTACTAGAATATAACTAACATATAAAACAAGGAAGCCTGTGTAAAACAGGCTTCCTATTTTTTATGACTATTTTATAATCCGCGGTTTGTTCGTTTTAACGGATCATTATCCAAATGGTCCAAATCATTTAAATGATTTGTAGTATGGGTCGTATCCTTAACGTCCGCTTCTTCACGGCGAACCGTGTCAGAAACAGTTTCCGTATCAGTCACTTTTCGTTTGCCGACTACGATTTCCTCCGTAACGACATCTTTTTTCGTAACATCCACTTGTTCTTCTGTTACCGGGATATGGATTTTACCCCCTTCTTCATAGGCATGATTGATTCCGTCATGAAGTTTCCCATTTGCATTAAGTGTTGTATCCTCATTCACCGGACGTCTTTCTACATAGACTTCTTCATGCTCTACTGGCACTTCAATCGTTTGCTGCTCTTCGACTACATGTTTGTCGACTTGCACCTCACCTGTTTGCACACGTTTTTTATCTACTTGCAAGCGTTCTTCATGAAGCGCTAAACGTTCTTCATCCGTTTTTTCATAATCCCGCTCATAATGATTATTCACGCCATAATTTTTAGTACCTTCATCAAAATAAGTACCATAGTCTCTATCTACATACAATAAATATTTCCCTGCCTGTAGTTCATCATAATAACGGTTTCGTTCATCCTCAGAGATGCCCATTTGTGTAAAGTGTTGATCACGTACTAAATCTTCACCCATCATGAATGCTTTAAAGCGGTCCCACCAAGAACCTTCTTTATTATCAGTATCATAACCATCCGTGTTTGTGCTGTAACCTTTTGAGTTTCGGTACATAGATAGTTGATCATCACGATTAGATACGATGTACATATCTTCTTCACCATAGCCTTGTGCACGAAGGCGATCCATTTCTGCCTGTAATTCCGCTTCATTGTCATAAATACCATATAATTTGTTATCACGTGTTTCCATGTTTCATTCCTCCAGTTTCATTAAGTTAATTTTTTTATACCGACTGTCTATACTTGTTTGGCATACTATACAATACCTTTCCTCCTAAATAATAAACGTGAGGATAGTAAATTTAACATTCTGTAATAAAAATGAAAGAAAAAGATACACTGCTATGACAATAATTTATTATTAATAAGGGTAAGGCGAAATCAGAGCACAAAAAAAACATAGAAAGATGTAACTCCTTCTACGTTTCCATACAACCTATTTATCGTTTTGTTGCTGTTTCTTTTCCAAGTACTGCGCACGCAATTTTTCAAGTTGTTGCTTTTTATCGAATTGGGCCGGCTTGTTTTTTTCATGATACTTCGTAACAGCTGCCTTACCTTTACTATCCAATTGATATTTTCCCATTTTGTTCACCTACTTTTCCTGTCTTCACAGAGAACCTATTCAATATATAATATACCTCATTTTACTGAAGTAAACCTTAAATTAATCTATTCACAATCTCACCATTCCAATTTCCACAAAATCAAAAACTCTCTTTTAGTTATTTTAAAATAACTAAAAGAGAGTAAATAGTTAAGCGTTATTCAGTACTATTCCCACTCGATCGTTGCTGGTGGCTTAGAAGTAATATCATACAGCACGCGGTTTACGTGTTTTACTTCGTTTACGATACGTACAGAAATCTTCTCCAATACATCGTATGGGATACGTGCCCAGTCAGATGTCATGCCGTCGATTGATGTTACACCGCGGATACCGATTGCGTAGTCGTACGTACGGCCATCGCCCATTACACCTACTGAACGGATGTCAGGTAATACAGCGAAGTATTGCCAAATGTCGCGTTCAAGACCAGCTTTTTTGATTTCTTCGCGCAGGATGTAGTCTGCTTCACGAACGATTTCCAGTTTTTCTTCTGTTACTTCACCAAGTACACGGATACCTAATCCAGGACCTGGGAAAGGCTGACGCCATACAACTTCTTCAGGTAGACCTAATTCAAGACCTAAAGCGCGTACTTCATCTTTGAATAGTGTATTTAACGGTTCGATTAATTCAAACTTCATATCTTCCGGTAACCCGCCAACATTGTGGTGTGATTTGATTGTTTGGGCAGTTGCTGTACCAGATTCAATAATATCTGTGTAAAGCGTACCTTGCGCTAAGAAATCCATATCTTTTAGCTTTGATGATTCTTCATCAAATACGTAGATGAACTCGTTACCGATAATTTTACGTTTTTGCTCAGGGTCAGAAACACCGGCAAGTTTATTCATGAAACGTTCACGAGCATCGATTTTGATCAGTTTCATATCGAAATCTTCTGTGAAAGTTTTCATAACTTGCTCAACTTCGCCTTTACGGTTTAAGTTGTGGTCCACGAACATACAAGTTAATTGGTCACCGATTGCTTTGTGGATTAACACTGCTACTACAGATGAATCAACGCCGCCTGATAATGCACAAAGTACTTGCTTGTCACCAACTTGCTCACGGATTTTCGCAATTTCGATTTCAATGAAGTTTGCCATAGACCAGTCGCCTTTTGCTTCACAAACATTGAATACGAAGTTTTTCAGTAAGTCATTGCCGTATACAGAGTGGCGTACTTCCGGGTGGAATTGTACTGCATAAAATTTACGAGAAGTATCAGCCATTGCCGCAATCGAACATGCCGGGCTTGTCGCAATTACTTCAAAACCTTCTGGCACTGCTGTTACATGGTCACCATGGCTCATCCATACAACTTGATCTTTTGGTAATTCCGCAAATAATTTATTATCCGAAGTAATGTTAATTTCAGCTTTCCCGTATTCACGAGTTGCCGCGCCTTCCACTTTACCGCCATGTGTGTGGGCCATTAACTGCATGCCATAACAAATACCTAAAATCGGTAAACCTAATTCAAAAATCGCTGGATCTACATGGAATGCCGATTCATCATATACAGAGTTTGGGCCACCTGAGAATACGATACCTACTGCATTCATTTCTTTAATTTCTTCAGCAGTAATCGTATGTGGATGTAATTCCGAGAATACACCGAATTCACGAATACGACGCGTGATTAATTGGTTGAACTGACTACCGAAATCAAGAACGACAATCTTTTCTTGCTCTTTTAACAAAGGAGTTGACACTATTTCCACCTCTTCTAATTTTTTGCGGCCTATATTAAGAAAAAAAACGCGTAAGAAAATAATTTCTACGCGTTCATATTTCATCTCTTCTTCAAGTGGGTATAACTATGCCTTATAAGGATATAGTGAGACCCACCGTCATAGATAAGTTATTTAGGGTAACTTAGTAGAAACATCTGGACCATATTACCAGACTTATATGAAGGCACAATACTATTTATTTTTCTAAATTTTACTCTTTCGTCGCATTAAAATCAACCACTCGTACGATTGATTAAATATTCCCAAATTTCTTTCATTTCAGCCGTGTTCATTTGATCGGTCTTTTTCGCATAAATAAGACGCTCATAAAACGCCGTCAACTCACTCATTTTTGTCGTATCCAACTGTCGATCGACACGTATTGCAAACTGTTGCAACGTTTCATCTTGCCCTCGTTTTAAATGAATGCGCTCCAGTTGTTTCAACAATACAAAGTAAGCTTCTTCAAATGTTGCCGCTTTTTCTAATTTTGAACGATTCATTTGGACAGCAAGTTTCGGTTGCCACTTTCCGCGTTTTCTCCATGCAATAATTAACCCGATCACAACAAGTGCCAGTAACCCGTACAACACCCATTTATATTTTGACCAGTCTATTCCACTTGTACCGTTAGTTGATTGCTTAGTTGTATCTTGCTCTTCCAACTCCGGCTTTGGTGCTTCCGGTTCTTCCATTTCGGGTAACTGCTCTTCTTCCGGAGCTTCGAAATCAACGTCATAGTTAATATTCATCGGATTGCTGAACCCAATTGTCGGTTCAAACGGCATCCAGCCAATACCGTCAATATACGCTTCAACCCATGAGTGGGCATCATTATTCGTCACCTGATACGTAAACGTACCGTCTTGTGCACCGATCCGTTCTCCGCTTGAAAAACCTTTTACCCAACGCGCCTGAATCCCTATTGAGCGCAACATGACAACCATTGAAGTAGAGAAGTTATCACAATAGCCAAGTCTTGTTTCAAATAAAAATTGGTCTACATAATCTTGGTCCGCTGAAGGTACTTGTACATTTTTCGTATCATATTGAAAACCACTACGCGCAAAATAACCTTCAATAGCCCGCGCCTTGTCATATACACTGTCATACATTTCCGTAATTTCATGCGCTAAATCAGTTACACGCTGCGGTAAATTAGCCGGAAGCTGTAAATAGCGCGGGTTACTTTCAGTTGAAGATAATGTTTCCTTCAGAGCTACATAACTATATTCCGGCTGCTGGAAGGTCATTTCATATGATGCAGGCGCTATAACATCACTATTGATAAGCGGCAAAATTTTCTCATTGCCTGTATTATACTGCAACCCGGTATGCATCCCGTTTAAATCATAAGAAGTAACTCCATAGGCCTGTAACAGAAACAAATATTCTTCACTTATAGCCTGTACTTCCACCGATTGGGGGTCTTCGTTTCCAGGTTCGATTGAAAGCGACAGTGGATCTGATAACAGGAGCGTGTACTGTACAGACTCATCACTCGATTGTTCCCAACCTTTAGACGTATAAACATCCTTTGTTTCCACACGCCAATATTGACGGATCGGTGTTTTTATTTCATAGATAATCGTATTGTCACCTGCAAACGGTCCGCCCAGTTGCTCATCATTTTCCCCATAACCAACTGTTGCAACTGACTGACTCCCATTACCTCCAATACCCGCTATACTTTTTACATACGGCACCGGATCCGACCATTGAGGCTCTGCTTTCGGCATAAGTGTTGCAACAATACCTGCCATCATGACAAAAATAATAATCGGAGTTGCATACTTCAAGTAGTTCATCCAGTCTTTTTGCATTTCCGCTGCCTGCATAAGCCGTTTTATAAACAGCAAAGATGTAAGCACAAGACCTAGCAGCATTACTTTTATTATTGCCGTTGTGCCATCGTATTCCGTAAAGGTATCGAGTGTCCCGATGAAAAATACTGTAAGCACCAGGAAATAATAAATGCTATAGCGCACACTTACCCAATGCTGAATTAAATAAATCAGCATCCAAATTAATATGAAAAACAGGCTTGTCCTGAATGGGTCACTTACATAAATCCACTCTCCCGCAAGCAGTATATCCAAATTATATTTCAGTTCTTCTGATAAAAATTGCATCGTCGTCAATGCCTCATCTTTATACACACTGACAATAAACCACGTAATATAAGCTAATTTAACGAGCCAGTTAATAATAAAAGGCAGTGAATAGATACCTAGAATTAAACAAATTCCTATGAATAATACAAATTGCGTAAAGTAGCCGGTGTTCGTCAACTCCATAACCGGCACTAGCCATTCTCGTAAAATCAGAAAAACAACAAAATAAAAAATCGCGAGTTCTACTTTTTCGGCTGTGCTGCGTCTCATGCGTGCTTCACCTCCGAATACGTTCGCTGGATTTCGTCCATCCCAATATAATGCACTTCATTATTTTGGCTTATATGTGGAACCGGATCTTTTTGGTCACTTACAACAAAGCATATAATTTTGCGGGCATATTTCGTTCCGGCATTCAGTACTTCTTGCAAATCCGGAGTCATTTCACCCGTTATTATGACAACAACAGAGCGGCTCATCATTTTCTGTTCTTCAAATAACAGACGTTCGACACCAAACTGAGCATCCGGTTCAACTGTCGCCAAATGCTGCAGCACCTTCTCATATTGTTTGCCTGTTTTAATTATAGGCGTAAAATAACGGTCAACTCCAACACTTAACAGTGAAACATCGCCCTGTTTTTTTACAATTTTATTTATATAAGACGCTGTGTAATCGACAACATTATCGAAGTTCTTCTGTACTGCACGATCGATTAGCACAAAGGTATTTTGCGATTTTTGATCTTCAAATTCTTTCGTGCGCAGTTCACCATTTTTCGCAAATGATTTCCAGTGAATCCAGGAAAAGCGGTCACCGGGTACATATTCGCGAACCCCTGTCGCAACCGTTGTATCCTTGATTAAAGAATAGCGGGACTGGCTTGTCCCATGGTCATATTGCATTCCAATCGGCAATAAATTGACGTCGGATACTTTCGGATATACTAAAAATAGCTGCGGGTGATTTATTACAACATTCCGTATTGTCCATCCAAAAAAGTCCGTACATGTAAACAGCAATCCCCTAAAATGATGCTCCCCGCGTTTTAACTCTTTCAATTCATAAGTCCACTTAAACTCGCGTTTCCACCCAACTAAAAATAGTTTCGTTACATTTCCATTCGGTTTTTCAAAATGTTGTTCCCTCATCGGCAGTTCTCGGACCATCATGAAAACAAACGGAAACCAGCTCGTATTCCGAAATGTTACGGTAACTTGTACATTGCTCCCACTTTCAATTCGTTCCTTCGATAAAGTACGGGATATTTCTTTAAAACGAATCGGAATAATCGCCAGTAAAATTGAATAGACCAAAAACGGCAGAATCGTGAAGAAAACAAACCAGCTTACAAAGCCCCCTTGGAACATTGCATAACAATACGTAATAATGAGCAACGAAACAACGGTAATTAAACGCCCGCCATGCTTCAGAAACTGCTTAATTCCCTTCATTACGGTATATACCTTTTCACAGGAACATGGACATAACGCAGAACACTTTCAATCACTCGTTCTTCCGTAATTCCTTCATAGCGTGTTTCTGGTTTTAAAATAATTCGGTGGCCGAACACGAATTTCGCTAAATATTGAATATCATCGGGGATGACATAATCTCTCCCCTTCATAAAGGCATAGCTTTGCGCGGCACGCATTAATGCGATGGAGGCACGGGGACTTACACCTAAATACACATTTTCATGATGACGTGTATGCTGTGCGATCGACACGATATATTCTTTAATATTATTTTCTACATGTACTTGTTTTACTTGTTCTCTTAAATCGTTCAGCTGTTCAATTGTTAATACCGGGAAAAGGTCATCAATCGGAACAGACCTTTCGGCACGATTCAGCACTTCGATTTCCTCTTCTTTTGTCGGATAGCCCATTTTTATTTTCAGTAAAAAACGGTCAAGTTGCGCTTCCGGAAGCGGGTATGTCCCTTCATATTCAATCGGGTTTTGTGTTGCCATTACAAAAAACGGTTTCGGCAATTGAATTGTTTCACCGTCTACCGTAATTGACCCCTCTTCCATACTTTCCAACAAAGCGGCCTGTGTTTTTGGTGAAGTACGGTTTATTTCATCCGCTAATACAATATTGCCGACAATCGGCCCCGGACGGAATTCAAACTGCAATGTTTTCGGATTATATATAGAAACACCTATTACATCAGATGGTAGTAAATCCGGTGTAAATTGAATACGTTTAAAGCTTGCGCCTAAAGACTTTGAAAGCGCACGTACCATCATCGTTTTCCCAACGCCCGGCACGTCTTCCAGTAATACATGCCCTCCTGCTAATAGTGAAACAATACTTAGCTCGGCAATCTCTCTTTTACCTATCATCACTTTTTCAATATTCCTGATTATTCCTTCGATCTGCTCATTCATAATAGTCCTCCCACTTGAAATCGTTGCTTCTTTGGCATGTAGTTTAAGCATAACGAAAACAAAATGCGAGCACAACTAGTTTCCCTTTAAAATGGAAAATCACCCCACTTCATCAAAAAGAAGTAAGGTGATTCATCATGTTCTAATGTGTATTATTGTTTCCAGAAATCATCGAAAATTGTAATCGGCATATGACGTTTATGCATCGAGCGCAAGTAATGCCCTTCAAGCTTCTCACGTGCCTGCTCGGGTATTTCCTTGCCTTCTAAATAATCATCAATTTGCTCGTACGTAACACCAAGTGCTACTTCATCCGGCAACGCAGGTCGGTTTTCCTCTAGATCTGCAGTCGGAATTTTTTCATATAAATGTACAGGACAGTTTAAATGTTTTAAAATGGCACGACCTTGGCGTTTATTTAAACGGAAAATCGGCATTAAATCCGTGCCACCATCACCATACTTTGTATAAAAGCCCGTTACTGCTTCTGCACCATGATCCGTGCCAAGTACGACACCATCATTCGATGCTGCAATCGAATATTGAACTTTCATTCGTTCACGTGCTTTTTCATTTCCTTTTGCAAAATCACTCAACGTAATTCCTGCTTCCAAAAGCGCATTTACACTTGCATCCACAGCATTTTTAATATTAACTGTATACACTTCTGTAGGCTGAATGAAATCGAGTGCATCTTGGCAATCTTTTTCATCGAATTGTTTGCCATAAGGTAATCTTACCGCCCAGAACGAGTAAACGGATGACCCCGCTTCTTCATTTAGTTCATCAACAGCCATTTGTGCTAGCTTACCCGTTAACGTTGAATCTTGGCCACCGCTAATACCGAGCACAAATCCTTTTAAGAAAGGATGATGTTTTGCGTATTCCTTTAAAAAATCAATAGACTTACGGATTTCCTGTTCTACATCGATTGTTGGCTGTACTTTTAACTCTTCAATAATTTGTTTTTGCAACATAGACAATGTCCTCACTCCTTATCGTTCTTCGAGTTCTGTTACCATATCGCGCACTTCTTGGATATTGCGCATTTTATTATCCCAACATTTTTGACTTAAATCGACTGGATATTCCTCGGGATTTAACGAACGTTTATATTCATCCCAAAGTAAATCCAAGTTGTTGAACGCATATTGACGGATTTCCATTAATGTTGGATTTTCATAAACAACTTCACCTTTATCAATCACTTTTCGGTGTAATTCCTTCGCCTCAAAGTTCGTTACGAATTTTGAGATAAATGTATGCACCGGATGGAACATTTTAATTCGTTCTTCAGCAGCAGGATTTTCATCAGCCATCGCAATGTAGTCCCCTTCTGATTTCCCGCTTTTTTTATTAATAATCCGGTAGACTCTTTTTAAACCAGGTGTCGTTACCTTTTCAGCATTAGCTGAAATTTTAATCGTATCTTCCATTTCACCATGATCATTTTCGATGGAAACCATTTTATAGACAGCACCTAGAGCAGGCTGGTCATATGCAGTAATGAGTTTTGTACCAATTCCCCACATGTCCACTCGGGCACCTTGCGCTTTTAAGTTTAAGATCGTATATTCATCCAAGTCATTTGAAACGATAATTTTCGCATCAGGGAAACCTGCTTCATCAAGCATTCGGCGTGATTCCTTTGAAAGAAAGGCAATATCTCCGCTGTCTAAACGAATTCCGATAAAGTTAATTTTATCGCCAAGTTCTTTTGCTACTTGGATCGCCGTCGGAACACCTGACTTTAATGTATTGTACGTATCAACTAAAAACACACAGTCTTTATGACGCTTGGCATAGGAATGGAATGCATCATAATCGTTTTTATATGCTTGAACTAATGCATGTGCATGTGTACCCGATACAGGAATATTAAACAGCTTCCCTGCTCGTACATTTGAAGTAGATTCAAAACCGCCGATTACTGCGGCACGAGCTCCCCAAACAGCTGCATCCATCTCTTGCGCGCGGCGTGTACCGAACTCCATTGCAATTTCTTTCTGAACAACTTGTTTGATACGGCTCGCTTTTGTCGCAATCAGCGTTTGGTAGTTTACGATATTCAATAGCGCTGTTTCAATCAGCTGTGCTTCCACTAGCGGCGCTTCAATTCGCACAATCGGTTCGTTTGCAAAAACAAGTTCACCTTCCTCCATCGAATACACGGAACCTGTAAAACGAATCGTTTTTAAGTATTCGATAAAATCTTCTTTATAATGAAGTTCATCTCGTAAATATGCGATATCCGTTTCACTGAATCGAAAGTCTTTTAAATAATTCAGCATGCGCTCCAAACCAGCAAAAATTGCATAGCCGTTCCCGAACGGCAATTGTCTGAAATACAACTCAAATATAGCTTTTCGGTTATGCATTCCGTCTGCCCAATAGCTTTCCGCCATATTAATTTGATATAAATCGGTATGCAAAGCAAAACTATCATCTACATACTTATCGTTCATCGTAAGTTCCCTTCTTCCAAAACATAATTTAGTCATAGTATACACCATCTTCAATTAATTCGAAGTATGAAGATTATTTCTTCCATGTGACCTACTTTTACATGGCAGTTTATTTTGCTGTGCTGGTTATATAGTTTTCCCCAATTGACTAAATAAAAAACGTTTCGAAACTTCAGTCGGGCAATCAACTTCCGGATTTCAACCATCCAACAAACCTTATCCCACCTTCCTTTTTTTGACATCATCTCACAATGCGATTAAACCAATCGAAAATTAATGTTAATTTTCCTAACATTAGTTATTGATTTATCCGAAAATTCAATTTATCATGTTAGATAACATAACACAAGGAGTTGTTGAGCATGAAAAAAATTGAAGCGATTATTCGACCTGAGGTGTTTGCACAAGTTCGAGAGGGGTTAGCTCTTGAAGGAATTGATGGATTAAGTATTTCCGAGATTGCCGGAGCTGGGCGACAAGAGGGAAAAATCGGATTGTTCCGCGGAAACTCTTTCTCAATGGAATTTTCGCAAAAGCTCAAGCTCGAGATGGTTGTTGACAACGCAAAAGTTCAACCGATTATTGATGTATTATTGCGTGAAGCTTCTACAGGTGAAGTTGGTGACGGTAAGATCTTTATCTATCCTGTAGAGCAGGCAATTCGTATACGCACAAAAGAGCTTGGCTCAATTGCAATTGACTAAAAAAGTGTACCTAAAAGGAGGAGTTTTTAATGACGAATGAAGCATTGGAATTATCGATTAACTTAGTTTGGGTAATGCTTGGGGCGTTTTTCGTATTCTTCATGCATGCGGGATTCGCGATGGTGGAAGCAGGGTTTACACGCTCTAAAAATGCCGTCAATATTTTAATGAAAAACATTTTAACAATTTCAATCGGGGGTCTTGTCTATTTCGCAGTCGGATATGCCATTATGTTCGGTGAAAGCTCCGGCGGATTGATCGGCACTTCCGGTTTTGCATTAAGCGGTGTAGATGATATCGCATTTTTCGTATTCCAGGCAATGTTTGCTGCAACATGTGCAACGATCATTTCAGGTGCTGTTGCTGAACGTACAAATATTATGGCCTATATCGCCTTGGTCATTATCATGACAGCAATTATCTATCCAGTTGTCGGGCATTGGGTATGGCAAGGTGATGGCTGGTTAACTTCTTTAGGCTTCGTCGATTTTGCCGGCTCAACTGTTGTACATTTAACTGGTGCTGTTGGAGCTCTAGTAGTTGCAGCAATCGTCGGTCCTCGTGTCGGGAAGTATGCTAAAGGTGTTGTAAACGTTATTCCCGGTCACTCCATTCCACTTGGCGCATTAGGTGTTTTCATCCTTTGGTTAGGTTGGTATGGCTTTAATGGTGCATCAACATTGGCAGCAGATCCAGCATTAGTTCCTGGCGTTATTGCAAATACTTTCTTATCTGCATCTGCTGGTGTAATTGCTACTGCATTTTATACACGTCTTCGTTATGGCTTTATCGATGGTTCTTTAACACTAAACGGTGCTTTAGCTGGTTTAGTAAGTATTACTGCCGGTGCTGCTAACTTAAGCATTGTCGGATCTATTATTGCAGGTGCTGTTGGTGGCGTTGTGTTAGTAGAAGCGGTCCGCTTTATTGAACATAAACTAAAAGTGGATGATCCGGTTGGTGCTGTTGCTGTACATGGTGTAGCTGGCATTTGGGGTACGTTAGCAGTCGGATTATTCGATACTGCTGGTGGCGGTCTATTTTACGGCGGAGGTGCTGAATTACTAGGCGTGCAGGCATTAGGTGTTGTCGCAGTAATTGCGTGGACTGCGAGTACTGTTGCCATTGCAACATATATTATTAAAGTATTTATCCCTCTACGTGTTACACACGAAGAAGAAGTCCAAGGTTTGGATATTGCAGAACATGGCGCATACGCTTATGAAATGCAGGAAACTTTTAAAGGTCTTACAAAATCAAATGACAGTTTTGCCCAACGTCTAACGAACTTAGGAAGAGTTCCTACTCCTTCTAACTTACAAGATAGCGGGTCTAAAACTAAAACAGGGTTCCCGAATTCTTTAAGCTCTACCAAGAGCTAAAAGCGAAATGTGTGCCCCCTTCCCCCACACATTTTCGAACCATTCTTTCAATAAATTATAAACTCAACAAGGAGCTGTTCTGAAAGTTTTTTCAGACAGCTCCTTGTTATTTTGCTTTCTTTACTCATTAGGATTATCCTAATATATAGAAATTGATAGTGAAGGAGCAACATATGATAGAAAAGGTATTCACTTTAACAATGTAGCGTTTAACCGCATGCAGAAGATTAAAACGGGTATTAATTAAGGCAGCTGTTCGTAATCTACGAAAATAGCGCTATGGTATAATTTTAAGAAAATGACGAATTTTAAGGAGATGTTTTTATGGCATTACGTGATTTTTTCATTTCATTATCTGAAAACCAAACTCTTACTAATGCAGCGCAGCAATACGGTTTAAAATTGGGTGCACAAAGCGTTGTTGCAGGGACAACTATCGAAGAAGTAATCGAAAGTATTCGTAAATTAAACGAGCAAGGGATTTCTTGCACTGTTGATAACTTAGGCGAATACGTTACTGATGAGTCAGAAGCAACACAAGCGAAAGAAGAAATCTTAGCTATGATCGAAGCCATTCAGGTTGAAGAATTGGATGCACACATTTCCTTGAAACCTTCACAGCTAGGGTTGGATATCGACATTGACCTCTGCTACGACAATTTATATGAAATTGTGGAACGTGCCCATGAATACGGCATTTTCGTCAATTTTGACATGGAAGATTATAAGCGACTTCAGCCTTCATTCGATATTGTGGAGGAACTTGCAAAATCGTTCAATAATGTAGGAACAGTCATTCAAGCATACTTCCACCGCGCAAAAGACGATATTGAAAACTTTAAGGATTTCCGTCTACGGGTTGTAAAGGGTGCCTATAAAGAATCGGAAGAAGTAGCTTACCAGGATAAACTTGATATTGATATCAACTTTATCGAGCTGATTGAATATCATTTAGCGCACGGACATTTTACATCGATTGCCACACATGACCACAATATTATTAAGCATGTGAAGTATTACGTTGAGCAATATGATATTCCGAAAGAAAAATTTGAGTTCCAAATGCTTTACGGGTTCCGTAAAGACTTGCAGCTGGAACTTGCACGCGAAGGCTATCAAGTATGTGTATATGTACCATATGGCAAGGACTGGTACGGCTATTTCATGCGTCGCTTAGCAGAACGTCCACAAAACATCAATCTCGTCACTAAACAAGTGTTCAATAAAAAGACAAACACTTTACTGGCAGTAGCAGCGGGAGCATACCTTCTCGGGCGATTAACGAAAAAGAAATAAAGGGCTTACCTCAATCAGAAACCCCCTCATTTTGTTCACAGACAAAATAAGGGGGTTTATTTAGTACTTAAATTAGTTTGAGGATTCTTTTTAATTACATCTTCTTTTTATTCCAGCCTTTTTCTTTAAAGCGTGCGATTGCTTCAATTCGATTACCGACACCAAGTTTATCAAGTATGACAGAAATGTAGTTTCGTACTGTACCTGCCGATAAATAAAGTTCTGCGGCAATTTCCTTTGTCGTTTTCCCTTCTGCAACAAGTTCCAGCACTTGGCTTTCCCGTTCTGTGAGCGGGTTTTCACTATCATCTTCATATACAAAATCCACTAGCTCCGGTGCGTAAATGCGACGCCCATCCATAATGATCCGAATGGAATTGACAAGCTCCTCAATCGGACTGTCCTTCAATAAATAGCCGCGCACTCCCGCTTTTCTAGCACGTTCAAAATAACCTGGTCGCGCGAACGTCGTTAAAATAATGATTTTACATTCGCTTCCCCTTAACGCTTCGGCAGCATCCAGCCCAGTTTTGATCGGCATTTCTATATCCATAATACAAATATCCGGATTTAATTCTGTTACCATTTCAATTGCTTCTTCACCGTTTTTTGCAAGGCCGACTACTTCCATATCCTCTTCCATGCTGAGCAATGATTTCATCGCCCCAAGCAGCATTCCTTGATCTTCAGCAATTACAATTCGAATCATTTCACGTTCTCTCCCTTTTGATGCGTGATCGCCAACGGTATTTTCAGCACGACCGTCGTCCCTTCATCGCTCTCTATTTCAAGTGAACCATTGATAAATCCAATACGCTCCTGCATCCCTTTTAAGCCATTTCCACCGAGTAATGTATTGGAGTATTCAAAGCCAACCCCATTATCCTGAATCGTCATTTTGAATTCATCATCACTTTGATAAAAGCTAATACGGCAAATCGTCGCTTTACTATGTTTGACGATATTTGTAACTGCTTCCTTCAAGCACATACTAATAACATTTTCCGCTAAAATCGGCATTTTGATTTCACTTTTATCTCCATTTAACCGCAGTTTAATCTGTGCAGCTTTTAATATTTGTTCCACACGATAGAGCTCTTCTTCCACCCTTACTGCGCGCATATCGGCTACAAGCTCACGTACTTCTTTTAGCGCGACACTCGCAGTTTGGCGAATATCCTTTATTTCTATAATGGCTTGTTCCGGACTTTTCTCAACCAGTCGTGCTGCCAAGTCACTTTTTAAACCAATCATGGAAAGTTTTTGACCAAGTGTATCGTGTAAGTCGCGTGCAATACGCTGCCGTTCTTCAATAACCGTCAATTCTGAAATACGTTCCCGCGCTGTTTCCAGCTCACCCTCCAGGTTTTCCCGTCGCGTTCTTGAAAAGAGCGTAAACGGCAACAGCACAACACCCAGCACATTAATAATAATAAATGGTGTTTGCGATAAAAATAAGTCAAGGAAGATGAAGTAACCCCCGACAATCGAAAGAACGGTAAAGCCTATATGTAAGCCATACATAATATAAAACCCAACCGGCTGTTTAATATTACCGATGAAAAACGCGGTAAACAATGCCAAATATACGTAGCCAAATACAAGTGTCATTGCGATATTCAGCAACATTTGAAAGCTGATCCACATATACTTCAGCCCAGGTCTAGCACTGAATGAAAAATAATGACATAAGAAATAACTAAAAATTAAAGTGATCCCTAAAATAATCTGCCATAATGTGAACGATTGTATAATGAAGAAAAATGGCATAATACAAAAGATTATCCATATATAAATACTCAACATCGGACTTTTCGGGATGATACTATACCATGTTTGCATAATTGCCTCGATTCTCTTTTTACCTATATTCTATAATAAAACAGGTACCTCAAGCTATAAATTGAGGTACCTTAATTTTTGTATAAAGTTAGTTCGCAACAGTTCGGTTACGCGATCCCTCAAGTTCTGCCGCTTCTTTAAATGTAATAAAGCGGTAATTGTCGGCATCGTATAATTTGTAGCGAATTGATTCTAAGCTTGTCTTTAATGTAATAGTCGTTGCCTGTTGAAGCGGCTTGATGGACTCATGTGCATCTTCCAGCTTATAGTTCGGTACACGCGGTGACAAATGGTGTACGTGGTGGAATCCGATATTTCCTGTAATCCATTGCAGTACTTTCGGTAATTTGTAGTATGAGCTTCCTTCTACTGCAGCTTTTACATAATCCCACTCCGAATCAACTTCAAAGTATGAATCTTCGTAAGTATGCTGAATATAGAACAGCCAAATCCCTAATGAACCTGCAATAAACAATGTTAAACCATGTACTAATAAGAATGTTGACCAACCAAATATTAAGATAAGGGTTGTACAAATAACTAATAATGCGATGTTATTGAAATACGTGTTTAAGCGCTCTTTACGCTTTGCATCTTTACGATTGAAACGATTCAGTATAAGTACCATAAATAGTGGTCCTAAACCGAACAGGACAATCGGGTTACGATATAAACGATAACCTAAACGACCTAATTTTGACTTTTCAAGGTATTCATCAACTGTCAGCATATCGATATCGCCAATCCCGCGCTTATCCAAGTTTGAACTTGTCGCGTGGTGAATCGTATGCTCGCGTTTCCACTTTTCATAAGGGAACGATGTCACAATACCTGTAATATTTCCGATAATGGCATTCGCCTTTTTGCTTTTGAAGAATGAACCGTGTGTACAGTCATGGAAAATAATAAATGCACGAATAACAAATCCTGAAGCAAGGATACTACATAACGCCGTATACCAAGGAGAGTACTGGAGCAATACATAACCTGCTCCCCAAATTAATACAAGTGGTACAAGCGTATTTAATATTTGTTGAATACTAAGTCGCGTTTCTGATTTTGCAAACGGCGCAACATCTTTTCTCAGCTGCTTTGTTTTATCTGCATGTGTGCTTACCATGTGTCGATCCCTCTTTTCACAAAATTATTAACCTCATCATATAAAAAGAACGAACATGATAAAACGCTCAAACATCATATATTTTTTATGACAGATGTCATATGACCTGGTAACAACTCGAGTACCCTTTAACTTTCCTGGGGATTTTTCGGACCATCCAAATCTAATTGATAAAACACTAAATCCAGCCATTTCCCGAATTTATAACCGGCATTGCGGATTGTTCCGCTATATAAAAAACCGAATTTCTCATGTATTTTAATACTGGCGATGTTTTCTTTATCGATACATCCAACCATTGTCTTTATACCTTTTGTATTTGCTTCCTCTATAATTGCGTGCATCAGTTTACTGGCAATCCCTTTTTTATAATGATTTTTATGCACGTATACTGAATGTTCTACTGTATAAAGGTTTGCTGGATAATCACGGAAACTTCCATACGTTGCATAACCCGCTACTTCACCATCTTCATCAAATACGAATAGCGGATAACCTGAAGCCTGTTTTTGTTCAAACCATCTTAAGCGGTCTTCCAATGTTTGTTCCTTGTACAAGTAAATCGCTGTGGAGTTTAGGATATTATCATTAAATATTTCCAAAATCGTCGGTATATCTTCTTTTGTTGCGCGTCGAATCATCATCTTTTCCTCCTAAAGGTTGCAAAACCGCCTTACCTTAAATAAGGTAAAGCGGTATTTTTTTAATCAATTATACATTAAAATAACGTGCATCCGGGTGAGCAAACACAATCGCCGATACACTTGCTTCCGGCTCCATCATAAAGCCTTCCGTTAAATGTACGCCAATTTTTTCCGGTTTCAATAGAGAGAACAGTTTTTCCTGGTCTTCCAGATTTGGACATGCAGGATAGCCAAAGCTAAATCGTTGTCCTTGGTATTTCGCTGCAAATCGGTCACGCATCGTAAAGTCCGTTGCATCCGGGAAGCCCCATTGGTCACGGATTTCCTGGTGAATACGCTCCGCAAAGCCTTCCGCAAGTTCAAGTGCAGTTGCTTGTAATGCATGGCTCTCCAAGAACTTGCCTGCTTGTTTCAGTTCTTTTGCTTTTTCGCTTACCCCTTTACCCGCCGTTACGACCATTAATGCAATATAGTCCATTTCACCACTATCAACCGGCTTTAAATAATCCGATAAACATAAATATGGTGCAGCTTGCTGGCGCGGGAATGTAAAGCGTTTAATTTCCGTTTTTGCATCTTCCGGACTGTACACGACAACATCATCACCATCGGATTGTGCAGGGAAGAATTGATACATTCCTGAAGCACTCAATCCACCGCTTGTTAAATAACCATTCACTAAATCGTTTAATAAAATTGCGCGGTCATCCTGATCTGCAAGCAATTGCTCCAAGTTTCCTTTAAGCCCTAAATGATGCCCGATCAATGTACGCATATTTACATACGGGTGTAAATGCGCTACCGAATAATCCGGCTTAATATGCGGCACTAGATCTTTTGGCTTCCAAACAGCGGTATCTCCCACTGTTCGAACCGGCTTTTCTAGTACTGCCACTGCCGGACGTGCTGCACGCTTCGCATCCGATTCCACACGTTTTTCTCTTGCATCACGTAATTCTTCTATTAATACTTCACGCTCGTTTGTATTCATTAAGCGATTTGCCTGGTCCAAACCTTGCATCGCATCTTTTGAATAGATTACCGGTCCATCATACTGATCGGCAATTTTCGTTTCAGTAAAGCGACGTGACAATGCCGCGCCCCCTACTAATATCGGAATATTAATACCCGCTTCTTTAAAGTCTTGTGCCGTAATGACCATTTGCTGAGCCGATTTTACAAGTAAACCCGACAAGCCGATAAAGTCGGGTTTTTCTCTTCGAATTGTTTCAATCAACTGTGCAGGTGTTACTTTAATTCCTAAATCTACAACACGATAGCCATTATTGCTTAAAATAATGTCAACAAGGTTTTTCCCGATATCATGAACATCGCCTTTTACTGTCGCTAATACCATTGTTCCTTTATTGGCGCTCGTATCACCCTTTTCCATAAACTGCTCTAAATGAGCTACAGCCGCTTTCATGACACCGGCACTTTGAAGTACTTCTGCCACAATCAGCTGGTTTTCATTAAACAGCTTGCCGACTTCCGCCATCCCTGCCATTAATGGTCCGTTAATAATATCAAGTGGTGTATCGAACTTTTCAAGAGCTGCATTTAAATCTTCAATTAACCCTTCCTTCGTACCTTCCAATATGTAATACGCAAGGCGTTCTTCCACTGTCGCCGGCAATTCTTTCACAACTGCATCCTTCTTTTTATCGCGGTAAAAGTCAGTAAATACAGCGAGTGTTTTATCATTTGTATTGAAGATTAAATCGTTCGCCAGCTTGATTTCCTCTTCAGGAATCGATGCATAGCGCTCCAGTTTCTCAGTATTTACAATCGCATAGTCCAGGCCAGCCTGTGTACAGTGATATAAGTAAACCGCATTCAATACTTCGCGTCCAACTGGCGGTAGACCGAACGAAACATTACTAACACCAAGCACTGTTAAGCAGCCAGGTAAATGTTCTTTAATGAGGCGAATTCCTTCGATTGTTTCCTCAGCGGCACCAATATATTGCTCGTCACCTGTACCTACCGGGAACATTAACGGGTCAAAGATAATGTCTTCTGCTGACATGCCCCATTTTTCTGTTAAGAGCGTATAAGAACGCTTCGCAACTTCAAGCTTTTGCTCACGTGTAATAGCCATTCCAGTTTCATCAATCGTACCGACAACAAGCGAAGCCCCATATTTTTTCACAAGTGGCATAACAGCATCGAAACGCTCTTCTCCATCTTCCAAGTTAATCGAGTTAATAATGGCCTTCCCTTGTGAAAACTTCAGTGCGACTTCCATTACTTTTTCATCTGTAGAGTCAATGACTAGCGGCACTTTAACTTTTTTCACAACTTCCTGCATGAAGTTTTTCATATCTTCTACTTCATCACGGTCTGGATTTGCTAAACAAATATCGATGACATGTGCCCCGTTTTTAACTTGTGCACGCGCAATTTCCGCAGCTTCTTCAAACTTGCCGTCAACAATCAGGTTTTTGAATTTACGAGAGCCGATAACATTCGTACGCTCCCCGATAAATAACGGACGCATAGATTCGTCGTATTGCAATGGCTCGATACCTGATACGACATGTCCATGTGTTACGTCTTTCGGCTCACGCGGTTTATAGCCATCTACAGCTTCACGGATCGCTGCAATATGTGCTGGCGTTGTACCACAGCAGCCACCGACGATATTCAGCCAGCCTTTTTCTGCAAAGCCTTGCAGTTTTTTCGATAATGAATCCGGCGTTTCATGGTAGCAGCCTTCCTCGTCCGGTAAACCGGCATTCGGATAACAGCTAATATAGCCGTTCGAAAGCTCCGCCAATGAACGGATATGATCGGTCATAAATTCCGGACCTGTGGCACAGTTCAGTCCGACAGACAATGGCTTAATATGCTCGATTGAAATATAAAATGCTTCGATTGATTGCCCGGCAAGCGTTGTTCCCATTGGCTCAATTGTCCCTGAAATCATGACAGGCAGCTCTTTGCCGAGTTCTTTAAATGCACGGTGAATCGCAATCGTTCCTGCTTTAACATTCAGCATATCCTGGGAAGTTTCCATTAAGAGAAGATCCGCCCCAGCTTCGATTAGCGCTTTTGCCTGGATATAAAAGTTTTTTTCCAGCTCTTCAAATGTAATACCGCCTGTTACCGACAATGTTTTTGTCGTAGGGCCGATTGCACCTGCGACAAAGCGCGGCCATTCCGGTGTCGAAAACTCCTTCGCTGCTTCTAGTGCAATTTCAACCGCCTGCTTATTAATTTCTACCGCTTTGTCCCCTAGGTCATACTCATCCAGAACAAGCGGTGTTCCGCCAAACGTATTTGTACAAATAATATCAGCGCCTGCAGCTAAATATTCACGGTGAATTTTGCCTAAAACATCGGGTCTCGTAAGTACCAGGTTTTCATTACAACCGTCTAAGTCTTCCCCGCCAAAATCTTCATATGTTAGGTTTTCTGCCTGAAGCATCGTCCCCATGGCACCATCAATGATAAGTATTCTTTTTTGTAATTGCTCATGAATTGGGTGATTATACATTCGACTGAACTCCTTTACTTTCCACATCATATTGTTTTACATAGTCCATTAATTCCAGCGTCATATCATAGCGTAAAAACGGTGTAATTAAATAAATACCATTAAAATATTTGCATGCCGTATCGAGCAGCTCTTTCGCAATTGCGATTCCTTCTGCTGCCGATGCTTCCTTGTCGTCCCCGCAGGCAGCCATACGCGCAAGTACTTCATCGGACAATTTAATGCCCGGTACTTCATGATGTAAAAATTCCGCGCTGCGTGATGAAGTAAGTGGCATAATCCCGATATAAATCGGTGTTTCCAAATTCTTAGTCGCCTCATAGATTTCGATAATCTTTTCTTTCGTATAAACCGGCTGTGAAATAAAGTAATCTGCACCATGCTCGATTTTCTTCTCTAAACGGGCAACAGCACGATCCAACACACGGACATTCGGATTAAAAGCAGCGGCCACCGAGAAATTCGCCTGTTTACGGAGTGACTTCCCAGTAAAAGAACCACCTTTATTTAACTGCTTAATTAAGGAAATGAGCTCCATTGACGAAACATCATATACGCTCGTCGCCCCCGGGAAATCCCCCACTTTTGTTGGGTCCCCTGTTACGACCAGAATATCATGAAGCTCCAACGCATCAAGTCCCATTAAATGTGACTGAAGCCCAATTAAATTTCGGTCACGGCACGTTAAATGCGGCAATGAACGAATTCCGTGCTCTTTTAAAATAGCGGCCATCGCGATATTGCTGATGCGCGGCGAAGCAAGTGAGTTATCAGCCATCATAATGACATCGGCTCCCGCTTTTGCCAGCTGTTTTGCCCCTTCGACAAACCCATCGATTTCCAGGTGACGCGGTGTATCCAGCTCAACAATAACAGAGCGTTCACGTTTTGCTTTTTCGTGGAGCGGCTCTTGTTTACGTGGCTCCGGAATACGGACGAATTGTGTAGACCTGTGTTTTTCTTCCTTCGTTTCGATTGGTTGCATATTTGCCAAACGTTTTTTTACGGCTGCAATATGCTTCGGTGTCGTCCCGCAGCACCCGCCAATTAAACGGACTCCTTGGTTTACAAGTTCAACGGCTGCACGTGCGAAATAGTCGGTTTCCGATTCATAGACAACACGACCATCTTCAATATCTAATAATGATGCATTTGGGTAAGCCGATAGAAAGGCCTTATTCGGTAAATTGACTCCTTCAAATGCCTGAATCGTATGGAAAGGACCTAATCGGCAGTTACTCCCAACAATATCTGCACCTAGTCTTTCTAAATCCTGAAGTGCTTCATTTAAAGACATTAAATTTTGAAGGACACCCGGCTCCTGCATTGTCACTTGGGCAATGATCGGTAAATCAGTCATAGAACGTAATAGATGGACACAATGCGATAATTCTTCAAAATCGTAATACGTTTCCAGTAAGAATCCATCTGGTTCACCAGCTAGTAATACTTCCGCTTGTTCTTGGAACGCAGTTAAAATTTCGTCTAATGTCGCATCACTTTTTCGGATTCCACGAATACCACCGATTGTCGCCAGCACATATTGTCCATCCAGGGAAGCAGCACGCTTTGCAATTTTTAACGCAGCTTCATTAAACTCCTTAACACGATTTTCATAGCCATAACGTGCAAGCTTAATTCGGTTGGCTCCGTATGTATTTGTCTGAATAATATCTGCACCCGCCGCAATATATTCACTATGAATTTTTTCTATAATATCAGGACGTGCAATATTCATCTCTTCATGACAATAATCCAATCCATATGAATAAAGAAGTGTTCCGATTGCCCCGTCTGCTGTTAAAACCCGTGTTTGTAATTCTTCAAGTAAACCCATTGCCTTCACTCCATCATTTACAGTATTTTCAGTATATTAACGATACAAAAAAGCCTTCTTTCATTAAATAAAAGAAGGCATAATAGTTATCAACTTAATCCCTTCTCATCTTCTGGCATTTGCCACTGGATTTAGCACCTGACTTAACGTTGGTTGCTGAAGTTTCATCGGGCCAGTCCCTCTACTTCTCTTGATAAGAAAATAATATGAATTTTTAAAATAATTAAATGAATCATAACGTTATCTAATACTTCCGTCAATACCCTTTAGCCGAATGAAGTATTTCTTTACATAATTCGACTAATAATTTGTTCAGCTGTTTTTTTTCCATTTAAAATACAGGCACCGATTCCTACTCCGAAATAGGCACATCCCGCTAATAGAACATTCGGGTAATCATTTGCCAGCTGCTGTATAACTTCCGATAATGCTTCATTATGCGCCAAATCATAGCGGGGCATTTGGTCAACCCACTTTGTTACATTGACGACTGTCGGCTCCGCTTCAACACCTAAGCTAACACGTATATCTTCCAGTGCAACTTTCGTAAGTTCTTCATCAGACATAGCAACCAACTCTTCATAACGCGGATTAATATTTTTATAAAACAGGCGAACAAGTAAATTACCTTCCGCCGATGTATGTTTCCATTTACGGCTCGTCCATGTTGACGCATTGCAAACTAAATCACTATTATGCGAAACGATAAAGCCTGTACCATCTGCCGGTAAAATATCATCCGGTACATCAAAGCCCAAATACATCGTTAAAGCAGATGCCGTCGTGAACTTTTTCAACTGTTCTTCCAGTGAGTCATCCTGTATGACATGACGTACTGTTTCATTTGGAACAGCCAATACAACAACATCCGATAAAATTATTTCTTCTTCCAGCACGACTTCATATTGCTCTTCTTTTTTACGGATTTGCTTTGTTACTGTATTTTTCATGAATTCAACTTCCGGCAGCTGTTCCTCTAAGCGATCGATCAATGCCGATAAACCTGAGCGGAAAGAAATAAACTTCTTATTCGCAGCTTTTTCAAATTGCTCTCGATGTGCTTCGAATCCTTTAATAATCGATCCGTAGTTGTTTTTATAATCCACTAAATAAGGCAATGTGGAAGCCAGGCTTAATTGATATAAGTCGCCTGAATAAACACCCGCTAATACAGGGGCAATTTGCTTGCGGACAATTTCTTCCCCTAAAAAATACTCCAAAAACGTACCGATCGAGCTTTCTTTTGTAAATTTAGTATTCGGGATTTCTAAATCTTGAAGTGCTCTCTTCTTTCCTTCTTCAGAAATTAACGTACTCGACATGAGTGATTCCACACTCATCGGAATACCGAATGTCGATCCTGCCGGAATTGCATGGAGCTCATTATTCGTATGAATGTAAGAAATTCCTGTTTCGTTATAGACAAGCTCTGATTCAAAATCAAGCTCTTTTACAAGCTCTAAAACCCCTGGATGGCGAGCTACAATTGAGTCAGCCCCCGTTTCCATAATAAAACCTTTATCCTTTTCGGAATGAATTTTCCCGCCTAAATATGCGTTCTTTTCAATCAGTATTAACCGTGCTTCCACATTTTGCTCATGCATTTTATTTTTCAAATAATGCATCGTACATAGCCCGGTAATCCCGCCACCTACAACTACTACTGTTTTCATATCCATTCTCTCCTATTTCGTTCGCTTCTCTTTTATAAGTATAAACTTTTTTATGCGAAATATGGTCAGCGGGGTATTACAATTTATAGAACCACATAAGAAAAACCATCCTACCAAAAAACTATGTTAGGATGGCCTCTTAATTTATTTATAAGATAGTTGCTTTGTTAGGGAAATAATTTCTGCTTCCAAAGACGTGGAGCGTTTATCAAAATAACGTATACGTTCACTACTGCGATTTTCTAAATGTTTATTTAGATCTAACATATTCACTGCATCGCTCGCAAACAGTTTTAAAGTACGAACACCAGACTCAATTTTCCGAACTTCTTTACCATATATAAGTGCGGTATTATCTGCTGTTTTACCCTTCTTCAATTCCAAAATATTAGTATTGATAAGCTCATCAATCTGATTGTAACGTTTGATTTGTTTATCCGTCATCATTTGGATTTTTTGCTTGTATTTAACAACATCTTTATGATCTAATCCTGTTTGGACATAACTTTTTAAATATTCAACGATTGTACATAGCGTCGTCAGATTCTCTCTCTGTTCTAATAGCATTTGTTGTAGTTTTTGAATACTATCCTCATTGTGTTCAGAAGAGAATTGATGGACTGCAAACATAAACATGGAAATTCCCCCTTCTTAATACTTTCCCCTTATAATATATTTCCTATTTCTCACTAAAATTAAACCTATTTTTCCCCATGAAATGGGTCTAAATTATGACAGGGAAATAGGAAATTAAAACTTTTATTGTATCTATCACATTATTATTCATATATATCGTTATTTAGAACTATTAGCTTTTCCCGCCACTTGGATGCTTCAGCTGCATCCGTCATCTCATAGTAGCTTAAAACTTTTTTTGTCGCTTCTAAATCACCAAGTAAACTTGCCTTTTTATAGTAATGGGTTGCTTTTTCGTTATCTTGGTTTACACCATAACCATATTCATAGCAGTAGCCGATATTAAATGTTGCATCGACATGAAACTGTTCACTCGCTTTTAAAAACCATTCCAACGCTTTTTCGTTATCTTGCTGTTGCCCTAGTTCTCCTGAAAAATAAATCATACCAATGCGATACATTGCCTCGACATCTTGCTGTTCTGCACTGCGAGAATAATAGGCAAAGGCCTGTGATTCATCACATTCGGTTCCCAATCCTTGTTCATACATCATTCCGAGTGTAAACATCGCTTCAGCGACACCTAATTGCGCAGCTTTCTTGAACCATCTGAGCGCTTGTTGTTCGTCAACTGCTGTTCCTTCACCGTTCAAATACATATCTGCTAAATTATTCATTGCATCACGGTGACCTAATTGTGCAGCACTTTTGTAGAGTAAGAACGCCTGATGCTCGCTGCCTTTTTCACCAAGATCCTCAAAATAACAGTTTCCTAGTTCATACATAGCTTCACTATTTTGCCGCTTACTTGCCTTATCTAGCAAGTCGTACATTTCGTCATATTGTCCATATTCTTTATATAACAATGCGATATTAACGATTGCCTGCTCGTCCCCTTTAAATGCCGATTCAAATCGTTCAAGCCACTTTTCCTCATGCTCGATTTCATGTTGTTTCAGCCAGGTTTTAAATTGATTGTGCTCCATATTATTCACTCTTCTCTTTGCTGAAAATAATCCAGTAAGTATTGTTTAAATTCGGATACTGCTGGAGGCAAATAACGATTTTTCGCCCATGAAACACAGACTGAGCGATAGCAGGGCGGATCTAACTTCAAACGTTTTACTTTATAATGATCAAGCCCTTTAATATTCGGTATTACGGATATACCCATTCCCGCACCGACAAATCCTGCTACTGTATGCATTTCTTCAGCAGCGAATGTTGTGTTTAACACAATGCCCCGCTCTAAAAAAAGCTCATCCACTAATTGACGGAGCGAATTCCCCTTTTTAATCGCAATAAATGGTTCATTCTTTACTTCCTCAAATTTGACAGCATCTTGCTGTGCTAATGGATGTGTTGTCGGGACAATAACAAACAGCTCTTCCACAAATAATTCTTCTGTTTCTATTTCAATTACTTTTGATTCTATTTTTTGCGATAGGCACAAATCGATGGCTCCTTCTTCAAGCCGCTTTAATAGGCTTAATGAAGTCGCCTGTGTCAAAGAAAATTGCATATTCGGAAATGCCTCACTTGTTGAAGCAATCAGTTCCGGCACAATCTCCATACCGAGTGTATGAATAAAGCCAAATGATACTTCTCCAGAACCCGGTTTGATAATATCTTCAAATTCTTCTTTAATACGATCGTATTCATCCAAAATGACATTGACACTTTGCAAGAAAAGCTCGCCAAAACGGTTCAGATAGATGGATCTTCCTTCGCGGTTAAAAAGTGGTACTCCCAAATTTTGTTCAATGTTCGCGATGGACTTACTTAACGCCGGTTGGGAAATCGCTAAAACTTCTGCCGCACGTGTCATATGTTGCATTGTAGCAACGGTTTTGAAATATTGAAGCTGTTCAATCTCCATTTTACATACCTCACATCATTCATAACTTTTTTGCATCGAAACAATAAAAATAATAAATTGTACTTATATATTAATACCTTTATAATAGTCGATAACAAGAGCTTTTCATAACAAAATTATTTTAAAATTTCAAGCATTTTTTTGAAGATATATAAAATTGACATAAAAAAAGGGGTCTAATTGACAATGAAACTCATCGCGCCGAAACCTTTTACAATTGAATCCGGGAAACGTGCTGTTTTATTACTGCATGGCTTTACCGGCAATACAAATGATGTAAAACGTTTAGGAAAATATTTAGCGGATCGTAACTATACAGTACATGCACCATTATATAAAGGCCATGGTGGTGGCCCTGACTTATTAATTCAATCACAACCCGCTGAATGGTGGAACAGTGTTATAGAAGGCTATGATGAATTGCGTAATCGTGGCTATGATGAAATTGCGGTAGCAGGTGTTTCTCTCGGCGGCATATTCTCTTTAAAGCTTGGTGAAGAACGTCCGACAAAAGCGATTGTTACAATGTCTGCTCCAGCAACAGCAAAATCAACAGATAGTTTACAAAATCGTATTATTGACTATGCTATTAACTATAAAAAGTTATCAGGCACTTATGATGAGACAGTTGATAGCCGTAATAAAATTGCTGAACTTGTAAAAATGCCTTCATTAAACTATTTACAAAATATGATTAACGAAACAAGTGAAAAACTTAATGTTATCCAAACACCAGTCCACATTTTACGTGGCTTGGAAGATGATGAATATTATTGTGAAAGTGCCGACTTAATTTATAGTTCAGTAAATTCACGAATTAAATCAGTTAAAACTTTCATTAATTCCGGACATATATTAACATTAGGTAAAGAACGTGAATTAGTGTTTGAAGAAATTTACCGTTTCTTTGAAGGGTTAAAGTGGAAAGAATAATCGTTAGCCCACTTTAGCTTATACATGACATTGTGTCCCCTTGCAAAAATCCCCGTTTTTGCAATGATATAGACGAGTTTGCTTTTGTTTACTCGTCAGCAAAAAACGAGCGTTAAATGGATCCCCGTCCATTTAACGCTTGTTTTTTTATTTTTCATTTATTGCTAGCACTAAAATTTTCGCCACTTGAGCACGTGTTACATTGCCTTTAGGTGAAAATGTTGTAGCACTTGTTCCCTGTACTACGCCCGTATCATATAAAAATGTAATTGCTAACTGTGCTTCACGATCATAGTTCGCAATATCATGGAAAGGTGCCTGTTTTGCAGGTATATATTGCTGACCTGCTTGAACAGTTGAAAGACGCATTAGGATCAATGCTAACTGTGAACGTGTAATTTTACCTTGTGGATTAAAATACCCGTTATTTTCTTTTATTAAGCCAGCTTCATATGCAGCGGCAATTCCATTTTGAGTTTGCTGTGCATAATGACTAATATCTTTAAAAGGGGCTTTGTTTGTTGCAGTTAATCCAAAGGCCCGTGAAATGACAGATATTACTTGAGCACGCGTCATGTTGGCATTCGGCTGGAATGTACCATCCTCATACCCATTCATAATACCTTTTGCATAGGCAACATCAATATAATCTTTACCCCAATGATTTTGAATATCAGTAAATGGCGCTTTAACAATCTCGCCTTCCGTAGGATCTTCTTCTGATTCTTTCATCAATGCACTCAAATAATCATTCATCATCGCATCTGCTACAACTTGATAACCCGCTTCACTTAAATGAATATTTTTAGGGTTTGGTAAATACATTTTTGCATCCGTAGCGATCTGTGCAGCTACTTCAGTAAATATGCCACCATTATTTTCTACAATACTCTTCATTGAATTATTCAAAGTCGTTACTAGCATGCTTAGCTGTTTTTGAACTGCTGGATCTTCGATATAAGGAAACGGATTGTAAAGCCCCATCACAATCATATCAACTTCGGGATTAATTTTATAAATGCTGTCGAAAATCTTTTTATAATTCACTGATACATCCTGAATGCTCTTAATAACACCTGCAGTATCAAAGCTAAATTCACCGGATTCAGAGCGATTTACACTTTTCAAAATATCATTTGCTCCTACACTCAATGTAATTAGGTCTGCCTGTTGTATTGCATCCTGGATTGCTACTGTCTTTTGCGAAACACCATTTAAATCGTAAATAGGCTTTGTTACGTTTTCTTCAATACCCTTTAACACATCGACTGTTGTAAATCCTGGATAAGAAAACCCTTTATTGAATATAACCTCACTTTTCTGATTTTGATAATTTTTAGCAAGTAAGTCTGCATAACCAAAACCAATCTCACCGTTTTCATTCATTCCCGCTGCCAGCGAGTCACCAAGTGCTACATAATAAAGCGACTTACTTTCATCTTCTGCCTGCACTATATTTGTTAATGGTAAAACGAGTTGTAAAAATAAAATAAGCGTTACCAAAACCGAAAATCTTTTCATCCAATTTCCCCCTTTTTCCGGAACCTTCTCATATTATAATTTATCGGTTAGTTAAATACCAAAAATGTCAAAAAAAAAAACGGTTGTTTTGCTAATAAACAAAACAACCGATTATATTATAACAACAATCTAAGTTACTTAATGAACTTACATCATTCCTGGCATACCCATGCCGCCCATGTCCGGCATACCGCTGCCTGCTGGTTCTGGGATGTCTGCAACTACTGCTTCTGTTGTTAAGAACAGTGAAGCTACTGAAGCTGCATTTTGTAATGCTGAACGTGTTACTTTTGCTGGGTCAACTACACCCGCTTCAACCATGTTTACCCACTCGCCTGTTGCCGCATTGAAACCAATGCCTACTTCTTCGCGTTTTAAACGGTCAACGATAATTGAACCTTCTAAACCAGCGTTTTCAGCAATTTGACGAACCGGCTCTTCTAATGCACGTAAAATAATGCGTACACCAGTTGCTACATCGCCTTCTACTTGATCCAATACTTTTTCAACTGCCGCGTATACATTTAGAAGTGCTGTACCACCACCTGATACGATACCTTCTTCTACTGCTGCACGAGTTGAGTTCAATGCGTCTTCAATACGTAATTTGCGCTCTTTTAATTCTGTTTCTGTTGCAGCACCAACTTTAATAACTGCAACACCACCAGCTAATTTAGCTAAGCGCTCTTGTAATTTTTCTTTATCGAATTCTGATGCTGTTTCAGCAAGTTGTGCACGGATTTGGTTAACGCGACCAGCTACTGCATCTGTGTTACCAGCACCCTCAACAATTGTTGTGTTATCTTTTGATACGATAACTTTAGCAGCACGACCTAAAGATGATAAATCAGCTGATTTTAAATCCAAACCAAGATCTTGTGTAATTACTTGACCACCAGTTAATACAGCAATATCTTCTAACATTGCTTTACGACGGTCACCGAAGCCTGGAGCTTTAACTGCTACTGCGTTGAAAGTACCGCGTAGTTTATTTACTACCAAAGTTGCAAGTGCTTCACCTTCAACATCTTCAGCAATAATCAAAATTGGACGACCTTGTTGAACGACTTGCTCTAATACCGGTAAAATCTCCTGAATGTTTGAGATTTTTTTGTCAGTAATTAAAATGAATGGGTTGTCAAGTACCGCTTCCATTTTATCTGTATCAGTAACCATGTAGTGTGATGCATAACCACGGTCAAACTGCATACCTTCTACAACATCTAATTCTGTTGTAAAGCCTTTTGATTCTTCAATTGTAATAACGCCGTCGTTTCCTACGCGCTCCATCGCATCTGCAATGTATTGACCGATTTCTTCATCTGATGAAGAGATTGCTGCTACCTGTGCAATTGATTCTTTGTTTTCTACCGGGCGAGCAATAGTTTGTAACTCTGTTAATGCTGCTGCTACTGCTTTATCCATACCTTTACGAATACCAACAGGGTTTGCACCAGCTGTTACGTTTTTAAGTCCTTCGCGAATCATTGCTTGCGCTAGAACTGTAGCTGTTGTTGTACCGTCACCCGCGATTTCATTTGTTTTAGAAGCTACTTCTGCTACTAATTTTGCACCCATATTTTCATATGCGTTTTCTAATTCAATTTCTTTTGCGATTGATACACCGTCATTTGTAATAAGTGGAGAACCGAATTTTTTCTCTAAAACAACGTTACGCCCTTTAGGTCCTAAAGTTACTTTTACAGCGTTAGCTAATTTATCTACACCAGCTGCCATTAATGAACGTGCTTCTTCTGAAAACTTAATATCTTTTGACATAATTCATTTTCCTCCTAAAATTTACGATCTATTTTTTAATTTATTGTTTATGAAGATGTGCAGCTAGCAAAGATTAATATGTATAACTAGCTGCAGTTTTCTTTTGATTTTGTAATTATCCGACAATTGCAAGTACATCGCTCTCACGTAGGATTAAATATTCTACGCCGTCGTACTTAACTTCCGTACCAGAGAATTTAGAGAAGATAATTTCGTCGCCTTCTTTTACGTCAAGCTCAAGACGAGTGCCGTTGTCAAGAACACGACCTGTACCTACTGCCACAACTTTACCTGTTTGTGGTTTTTCTTTTGCTGAGTCGGGTAAAACAATACCAAATGCTGTTTTTTCCTCTACCTCAACAAGTTCGATAATGATGCGATCTCCTAATGGTCTTAACAATAGAAACAACCTCCTAAAAAATTTTCTATTTTTAGCACTCTCTTTTGTCGAGTGCTAACACATTTATTAGTTTAAAGAATTCCATATTTTTTTGCAAGTATGTGCACCAAAAAAATTTTGATTTATTGGCAAATTCCTCTACAATAATGTTTAATGTATAACTGTGGGGCATTCATAAGAGCCCATAGTAAATTCTATAATAGAAGATACAGCATTCCTCATGCGTTTTGGGATGTGTAATTCTACTAGTCTTTAAGAGAAAGAAGGTTTTTCATTCGTGACTTCCCGTTCATCAGATAAGTTCAAAACGCAGAAGACCGCATTTTATGTGTTACTAACTTATATCATCTGTCAGTTATCAGTCTTATTACTTATATTCATTCCCGGCTTAAAAGATTCCCTTTTACAATTATTTCCTGGTATATCTGAGCAGGATAAACTTATAAAATTATCTGCTTGGTGGTCAACTGTATCATTTGCGGTTGCCTTTATTGTGAGTTTTATATTAATCTCCCGCAATAAGCAATTCTGGGAAGTGTTTAAAGGAGAAAAAGTATCAATTGGAGCTTCTATCGGTTGGGGGATCATCGGTTTCTTCCTAGTCTTTTTAGGGCAGACAATCGGCGCCTACATCGAGCTCGCACTTGGAATTGATATGGGCTCGGAAAATACGGAAGCAATTATGGGGGTCACAAAGGTAGCACCGATTATGATCCTTGCTACTGTCTTTTTAGGACCGATTTTGGAAGAGCTTGTATTCCGCCGTGTTATTTTCGGATCGATTATTCAAAACTATAATTTCTGGATTGCGAGCATAATTAGTGCAATTGTATTCGCTGCGATCCATATGGATTTTACGCACATTTTATTGTATACAATATGCGGTATGATCTTCGCATTTTTATACCATAAAACAAAGCGTCTTCTCACACCGATTATCGCCCATATTCTATTGAATGGTTTCGTCACATTTATCCAAATGAATGCCGATAAGTTTCAAATATAACTTTTGCCCGCTATATAGAATAGCGGGTTTTTTATATTCCCCCATATATAGAAAATAAAAAAACGCTACCTCGTTCGATAGCGTTACGTTAACTATTATTCATCTGTTCCATTTGCCTACGCTGCATTTCAAGTAGCTCCTCTACTTGCAGTTCACGTTCACGTTCTTCTTCTGCTAATATGCGTTCTTTTTCAGCCACTTCATATTTTCGATAACCGAGACGTGCAATGACAATACTCAGTTCATATAAAACAAATAGCGGAATCGCAATAATGATATTCGATACTAAATCAGGCGGTGCCAGCAATACCGAAATTACGATCAATACAAAATAGGCATATTTTCGAAATTTCACCATAAGCTTCGGGCTGATGATTCCGAGACGAGAAAGAAACAGTGTAACAACAGGCAATTGAAATAGCACCGCAAAGGGTACAATTAACTTAATTAGAAATGAGAAGAATTCATTAATACCGATTGTTTGCGTAATGTTCAAATCATTGGATAAATCCGTCATAAAGCGCATTATAAATGGAAATAACACAAAATAAGCAAAGGCTATTCCCCCTATACACAGTACAAAAGCATACGGAATATATTTCAATGTTGCCTTACGTTCTGCCTCATGCAAACCAGGTGTTATAAACGCCCATAGCTGGTAAAGCAATAATGGAGATACAATAACGGCAGCTACAATAAATGTAACTTGTAAATAAACGGTTAAAGGATCTGCCGGACTAAATGCGTTCATTGAAAAACTGGCAGCTAGATCACTGCGTTGAATGTATCGAATAAGTGGTTTCGCCGTATAGAAACCGATGAAAAGAGCCATCACGAAGAAAATCGCTACGAAAAATAGGCGTTTTCTAAGCTCTTCCATATGTTCAACTACGGTTAATTCTCTTGAATTCATAGCAAGACATCCTTATTTTACTTTACTTCGTTTTTTTCGTTCTCTTTATGTTCAATCACTTTTTTCTTTGTATCGAAATCTTCATCGTCATCCGTCAAGCCTTTAGTAGCGCTACGGAATTCACGTAAAGTTGTCCCCATCGCACGACCTAATGATGGCAATTTTTTGGGTCCGAATATTAACAAAGCAATCAGTCCAATGATAATCAGGCTCACAGGTGTAATCGCGTTTAGATGTACTATCACTATAGCCACCTCCTCTATTATTATGTATATTTTACATTAATTAACTAGAATATGCTATTTATAGTAATGAACATTTTATTACTTACCTGAGTTTCGCACTAAATACGTAAGAGCCTGTAGTTCTACCGATAGATCAATGTTCATCACTTTAATCGTATCGGGAACAGATAATCGTACTGGTGTGAAATTTAATATACCTTTTGCATTTATTTTAACGAGTCGGTCTGTCATCATTTGTGCTGAGCGGGATGAAACCGTCAATATTGCTAACTCCGCGCCAAATTCCTCATACATTTCCTCCAAACGATCTGGATGGAATACTGGAATATCACTGATCGTCGTTCCTTCCATCGGTGCCTTCGTATCAAATGCAACAACGATACGCGTGTTATGATTTTTTTGGAAGTTATATTTTAGTAAGCCATTTCCCAGATTCCCGACCCCTATTAATGCAACATTCATCACCTCGTCCTGGTCCAGAGTTTGACGGAAAAATTCGAGTAAATACTGGACATCATATCCATATCCCTTTTTACCAAGTGCTCCAAAATAAGAAAAGTCACGTCGAATCGTAGCCGAATCTATTTTCATCGCATCACTTAATTCCTGTGAAGAAATACGCTTTTTACCTTCAGTTGCGAAGTTTTTTAAAAATCGATAATAAAGAGGAAGTCTTTTTGTTGTTGCTTGTGGAATTTTTACTTCTTGTTTCACACATTCTCCTCCTATGTACATTTGGAAATCTTTTTCAAATAATGCCCCGTATAACCTGTCGAGGATGACCAACATGATTTAATCACATAGTTGTCGCCAAGCGATATGACACGCTTAACATGAACTCCACTCTTTGTGCAGAAGCAAGTTAATCTTACTAAACAAGGAGCGACAAGTAAAGTATCCATCGTTGCGTACAATGTTCCCATCCATTAAACTAAATAGGAGAAACTGAGGTGTAAACATGATTGTCTTACAAGTAAATCAATTATATAAATCCTTTATTACAGATGAAATATTAAGCGGTGTAAAACTAGAAGTACAGCACCGTGATCGTGTGGCATTAGTAGGACGAAACGGTGCCGGCAAGTCCACGTTATTAAAAATAATTGCCGGACAAATGAGCTATGACTCTGGTGAAATTATTATTCCAAAAGATATCCAAGTCGGCTATTTAGAGCAGCATGCAGGCATTGACTCTGAACTTTCGATTTGGGACGAAATGATGACAATTTTCGTAAACCTGCAAAATCAGGAGAAAACGTTGCGTCAACTTGAACAGCAAATGGCCGATCCTGCAATATATGAAGATAGCGAACAGTATGCACGCATTATGGCGGAATATGATCAGTTGCAGCATGACTTTAAAGATGCAGGCGGTTACCAGTATGAAGCCGATACCCGCTCTGTTTTACATGGGATGCAATTTTTCCCTGAAGATTATCAAAAGCCGATTCGCTCTCTATCCGGCGGACAACGGACACGCCTAGCCCTCGCTAAGCTTCTTTTGTCAAAGCCTGATCTCCTTATTTTAGATGAGCCGACCAACCATCTGGATATTGAAACACTTTCCTGGCTGGAAGGCTATTTAAAAGGTTATGATGGCGCGATTTTAATTGTTTCGCATGACCGTTATTTCTTAGATCAGGTCGTGTCGATTGTTTACGAAGTGTCTCGTACAAAAGTGTCGAAGTATGTAGGGAACTATAGTGCCTATTTAGATGAAAAGGCGAAAAACTATGAACGTGATTTAAAAATGTTTGAGCGTCAGATGGATGAAAAGGCCAAACTCGAAACATTTATCCAAAAAAACCTTGCCCGAGCTTCAACTACAAAGATGGCCCAGTCGCGTCGTAAAGTGCTGGAGAAGACAAGTTGGATGGAATCTCCTGATGGCGATGAAAAGAGTGCCAACTTCGGCTTTACAATTGAGCGCCAAAGCGGAAATGACGTGCTGTCGGTGGATAATTTAACAATCGGTTTTACGGACAAGGCTATTTCCAAAAATATTGGGATGCGCGTCTTTAGAGAAGATCGTATTGCACTTGTCGGTCCAAACGGTGTGGGGAAATCTACCTTATTGAAAACAATCGTTCAAGATATCGAGGCACTGGCCGGGGATATCCGTTACGGTACGAATGTTCAAATCGGCTATTATGATCAGGAGCAGGCGAAGCTTCATTCAAATAAATCTGTACTTAGTGAGCTTTGGGATGAATGGCCATTACTGAATGAAAAGGATATCCGCAACATTTTAGGTCGCTTCCTATTTAGTGGAGATGATGTATCAAAAACAGTAAACTCCCTATCAGGTGGAGAAAAGGCGCGACTTGCACTTGCTAAATTAATGATGCAAAAATCAAATTTCCTAGTACTTGATGAGCCGACAAACCATTTAGACTTGGACAGTAAAGAAATACTGGAAAATGCCTTAATTGATTATCCCGGTACACTGCTATTCGTTTCGCATGACCGCTATTTTATCAATCGTATCGCTACTAAAGTCGTTGAACTCTCAGGCACAGGTTCTTTCGAATATTTAGGTGACTATGATTACTATGTGGAAAAGAAAGAGGAGCTTGAAGAATTAGCTGCAATGAAAGCCGCAGCAATTGAAAAAAATTCAGCTGAATCGACTGTTCAAACAAAGACCACATCGATGATTGATAAGGATGCGAAAAAAAGAGAACGTCAAATTCGTCGTGCAATTGAAGATATTGAAAAGCAAATGGGCGCTTTAGATGAGAAAATCGCCATCTTTGAAGAACAACTTTGTGATCCTGACATATATTCGGATCATGAAAAAACATTAACAATTCAATCTGAACTGAATGATGTTAAAGAACAGCATGAAGTATTTGAAATGGAATGGCTTGAACTAAACGAAGAGCTTGAACAGCTATAATTTATGGAGTGTCCATCAACATATGGACACTCCTTTTTTATATGTACACGAAAAGTCTTTTTCTACAGAAACATATTTATTGTATTGTTATTGTATAATACTAAACCTTTCTATCACCCTGTCTACATAATAATCATATATATAGGTCAATACGCCAAATTTCTACAAATTTCTCCACAATTTTATTCACAATATAAATCTAGTAATATCAACATATCAACATAGTTTTCCACATTATCCACATTTAAAATCTAAGTTATACACATTGCTGTGTGAAAAAGACACTACTATATATAGATAAGTCACATGTTACCCACAAGTTATACACAGTTTGTGTATAAGTACGCATGTTCGCAAGTTTTTTTGTGGGTATTTAACTTTATCTGTGGATAATTTTCAGAAAAGTTGAACAGTCAATAAAAACTTGTTATAAATGAGATTTATCCATCATAAATTACTAGATTCGACTTTTTTATATTATTGAAAGAAAACAAATTAAGAAAAAATTATTTTCTATACAAAAAAAGCATGAGAAAAGGATGTACTGCTACATCTTTTCACCATGCTTATATACCCTATTTCCAGCTCAAGAGCTCCATCCCAGGTCGCCCATTCATAGCTAAATTACCACGAACCCCTGCTTCATACATTTCATATGCAGCTGCACCAATCATTGCAGCATTATCTGTACATAATTTTAAAGGCGGTACATAAAATGGAATACCTTCTTCTTTAAACGCAAATTCCAACGCTGTACGTAGTCCTTTATTGGCTGATACACCGCCAGCTGCAATTACTTGTTTTACCTGAAATTCACGAGCTGCTCGTACTGTCTTACCTGTCAATACTTCTACTACACTGTCTTGGAAGCCTTTTGCAACATTTTCGGGAATAATCTCTTCACCGCGCTGATCCAAATTATGTTTATAATTAATCACTGCAGATTTCAAGCCGCTGAAGCTAAAGTCGTATGAATCTTCCTCCAACCATACACGCGGGAAAGGAACGGCTTCTGTCGCTTCATGTGCAAGTCGGTCAATATGAGGACCACCCGGATATGGCATATTCAATACGCGCGCTACTTTGTCATATGCTTCACCTGCAGCATCATCACGTGTTTCACCGATAACTTCAAATGAACCATGTTCACGCATTAGGACAAGCTCTGTATGTCCACCTGAAACAACGAGTGCCAACAGCGGAAATTCCATTGGCTGTACTAGATTATTTGCATAAATATGCCCGGCAATATGATGTGTCCCGATTAATGGTAAACCGTGTACAAAAGCGAAAGCCTTAGCCGCATTAATACCGATTAACAAAGCACCCACTAGTCCTGGTCCTTCAGTTACGGCAACAGCTGTTAATTCTTTCGGTTCCATATTTGCCTGCTTTAATGCTTCTTCTAAAACAATTGTCATTTGTTCAACATGGTGACGTGATGCGATTTCCGGGACAACCCCGCCGAAACGCTTATGGCTGTCAATTTGCGATGATACAACATTCGAAATAATCTCTGTGCCATTTTTAATAATGGCTGCTGCTGTTTCATCACAGCTAGTTTCAATTGCTAATATATAGTTATCCATTATAAATTCACCCACATTACTAACGCATCTTCCTGGTTATCCGTATAGTAGCCTTTACGAAGTCCTCCATCTTGGAAACCAAGTTTGCGATATAAATTTTGTGCAACAGTATTTGTTACACGTACTTCTAAGCTCATGACGTCCATATTTGCTTCTTTTGCTACTCGCATCGCTTCACGCATAAGTGTCTCACCAATGCCTTGACCACGTACAGATTGTACAACCGCTACGTTTGTAATCTGTGCTGCATCAATAACAAGCCAAATTCCACAGAAACCGATAATTTCGCCGTTCTCGTCTTCCGCCACTAAATAATGGGCATATTGGTTTTCGGTCATTTCGTAATAAAACGAATCCAATGTCCATGGTGTAGGAAATGTTGCAAGCTCAATTTTATGAACAGCCTTAACATCATCTATTGTCATTCTGCGATACTGTACCATTAAAGTTGCTCCTTTTTCTGTTCCTTTATCCAATTCGCTTCGGCTTCTGCAATACGGCGATATTGGGGAACAAAAGCATGGACTGCCTCAACTGTCGGTAATGGCATTTGTTGTGCTAAAGCAATTAGTTCGGATGCACGCGGTAAATTCATTGTATATGGCGCACGGATAGCGGAATCACCTAATACTTGCTGAATTTTTTCCATGTATAAATCGACATCTGTTCCGACAAACAATATTGGTCTTTCTAATTGCTGAAGCTTCTGTAATAACCCGTCGATATGATCATGATAATCTTCAACAATCGGCTCCATAGTATCTGATTCATAAACACCGGCATATACATTTTGACGACGGGCATCGATTAATGAACAAATTGCAAAGTTTGCAACACGGGCATTTGCAGCCAGTGCTTTCAAGCTTGATACGCCAACCAATGGCTTTTGCAATGACCAGGCCAAAGTTTTGGCAAGAGTGACACCAATACGGACTCCTGTATAAGAGCCGGGACCTTCTGAAACGGCAATCGCGTCAATTTGTGCCGGTGTTAAGCCTGCTCTGTTTATAACTTCTTCAATTGCCGGCATTGCACCAACTGAATGTGTCAATTTTATATTTTGCACGACTTCTGCAATTACTTTAGTATCTTGTACTATGGCGACAGAAAGCGGTGCATTTGCTGTCTCTATTCCTAACCAAATCATTTTAATAACTCCTCACAAAGACGAACATACTTTTCGCCTATCGGTTTCAATACAAATTTGCGTTTCGTTTCATCGATGCGTGTAATTTCAATGGCTAAACGCTCTTCAGGTAAATCTTCCTGTATAAGATGTGCCCATTCCACAACTGTTACAGCATCTCCATAAAAAATTTCTTCCCAGCCTAAATCTTCATCGCTATCTTCCAGACGATATACATCCAGGTGATTAAGCGGAATACGTCCTATATATTGCTTCATAATCGTAAATGTTGGACTATTGACCGTTCTTTTTACGCCAAGCCCTTTTGCAAAGCTCTGTGTAAATGTCGTTTTGCCAGCACCTAAATCACCTTCAAGGGTAATCGTATACTGTGGCTCGACTAAGTCTGCCAGTTTCATCGCAAGCGCTTGCGTTTCTTCCAGCGTATTTACATCTTTTTCAAATATCATTTGATTGCTTCCTTCCACAAAAAAATCCATTATCTCTAGTTTACTTGAACTGAAGCAATTGTTCAAAATGTATCACTTTTAGATTGGTTCTTACTCAACTACGTTAATATAAAGTAGCTGTGAAAAAAAGAAAAACACTCATCTTTTCTAAGAAAAAGTGAATGTTTTCGGACTTCCCTTTATTTGATTTTCATTCTCGAGATTGTTTAGGCTATTGGAGAAATACTATGAGCATCCCCATGCTTAACCACATTTTCTGCTGAACACTAACGTTTTGACTTACCTTTACGTTCCACAACTTCTTTTTTAACCAATACATCATTCTCAAATTTTAAGCGATATCCTTTCGTCAGCAGAATTTCGTCGTTCCATTCATAAGTACCGTTTTCTACTTCCTGACCGGCCCCTCCTGAAATGCGGACTACTTCTAAATAAGACATCCCTTCTTTTACTTCTTCATATTCTTCTTCATTCATGTATTTTTGCCAAACATATGTATTACTTTCCTCTATCTCTAAAACTTCATCCTGACAAGCTGTTATTAGCATTGTCAGCAACATAACGAGACAAATAGACAGGAAGACATAAAAAGCCTTTTTATTCATTCGTATCCCCCCTCAATATCCTTATGAAACCATTCCCGAAATTAAGCGATTCAAACATTACCAAGAGGAAAAGGAGAATACGAACGTATTCGCATCCTCCCTATTTAAATAAGCTTAAATTTTTATATTCTTTAATAATCTTTACTGCCTTATATACCCGGAATCCAACCTGGTCTTGACAGGATCTTCTCCATTAAAGGACCAGGAATTACAGTATCAATTTTTTCATCATAAGCTGTTACAACGTTTTCCTCATTGTATACCTTTTCCACCCAATGCGGCTCAATTAACAGAGCACGACCAAGTGCTACTAAATCTGCACCTAACTGTAATGCTTGTTCTGCTTCTTCACGAGTATAAATTGAACCGACACCAATTAACGGTTTACGTCCATTTAATAAGCTGTGAATTACAGAAATACGGTTTTGTTGACCGTTTTCATAACGATGTGTTTCGGATTTGAAATCTCCAAGTGAAATATGCAAATATGTTAGCGCTGTTTTCGCTAATTCATCTACTAATTTGACTGTATCATCCATTGTAATACCATCTTCTTCAGGCTCTTCCGGGCTGAAACGGTAACCGACGATAAACTTTTCATCTGCATATGTGTTTTTAACTTTAATTACTTCATTTACCACTTCCAATGGGAAACGCAATCTATTTTCAAATGTCCCGCCGTATTCATCTGTTCTTTTATTTGTAAAGGCAGAGAAATACTGTTGAATCAAATACGTATTTGCACCATGGATTTCAACGCCGTCAAAACCTGCTTCAATTGCTCTTCTTGTGGCTTCCGCATATGCTTTAACCATCTCTTTAGTTTCTTCAAGAGTTAATGCACGAGCTTCTTTTTTCTCAATTGTAACAGCAACACTCGCACTTACAACATCTCCATTTGGTACTAAATGTTGTAGTGATTGTCGGCCTCCATGATGAATTTGTAAAACAGCTTTAGCACCGCCTTGTTGAATAGCCTGTGCAATTCTTCGCAAGCTTGGAATATAGCGATCTTCATGAGCGGCGATTTGTCCTGGGAATGCTTTTCCGTTTGCTGCAACATATGCGCATGCTGTAATGATCATTCCAGCTCCTTCAGCACGTTCTTTATAATATGTGATTTCCTCATCGGAAACTGTATCATCTTCATTTGCAGAGTAGGTTGTCATAGGTGCCATAACTAAACGATTTCGTAGTTCAACCTGTTCATTCAATTTAAATTTTTCAAAAAGTGCTTTCATTAAAATTCCTCCCTTTTGCTATGTATGTACTTTAACGAAACTGTATTTTATTTTCAAGTTAGAGGTCCTCTTTAATTTTAAATATTCATTTTAAAACAACAAAAAAACCACTGATTCCTCAGTGGTTTTGCGTGTGCGAAGCGACGTCCTACTCTCACAGGGGGAAGCCCCCAACTACCATCGGCGCTAAAGAGCTTAACTTCCGTGTTCGGTATG
>NZ_JAMBOC010000009.1 GCF_023715405.1 Solibacillus isronensis | reverse complement strand
GCACTTCATCGTCTTTTAATGAATTCTCAATTGTAATCGCTTTTTCATTAATTGGAGCTGCTCCTACTGAACTTGAGCTTAAGCCTGCGCCTCCTACCAATATTGATAATGCCAATCCTGATGCTAATAACTGCTTTTTCATCTTTCTTCCTCCTTCAAATTTTTAAAATTTTTATATTATAAATCGAAAGTAAACTTTCGAATCTATAATCAATAAAACAAACTTAACAAAAAGCATTTTATGTAAAATAATGTTAATATTAAAAAGATGGAAAATATACCAAAAAATGTTGGGAAATGGATTGCGGAAATCTTCTTGAAAACTCCTATAAAACCTTAAAAATTTCTTAAAATTTATGTTTTTATGAAAGGGAGCGGAAAAATGATTGGAAATATTATAAAGCACGAACGAAAAAAGCAAGGAATGAAACAAGGGGTCTTAGCTAAAGGGATATGTTCTCCATCTTATTTATGTAAAATAGAAAATAATCAAGTTGAATCTAGCTCAGAAATTTTAAGTTTATTACTAGAGAGACTAAATATAAAAATAAATATTTCTGAAAAAAATTCAATTGATAATATCGATTATCGAAAGGAGTTATTGGAGATATATGAAGAAGTAAGAAGGCTAAAATCAATTAAGCTTACGCAAGAGAAATATAATGATTTACTAAAAAAACAATCTCGCTATTCTTCTAGAACTGCATACTGTGATTACAAGTTAGTAGTGTTGAATATGTTATTAATGCTACATAAAACTTCACCAGAAATAGAAAGAGAACTCTCACTTTTCAACAATCAAGAATCTGATTTAGATAACTTACAATTGTATTTATATAAAAAATGTATGGCAATACACCATTACCATAACCATCATTATGAATTAGCCAGCTTAATTTTTGATCAAACAATTCTGATTTATCCTCAAAGATACTTTGATGATTTTGAAAAGGCTGATTTAAATTATATGAATGCCCTAGCTAAGTTAGCTAATAATCAATATTTAGCTAGTATTAATGAAATTAAACTTTCAACTAACTACTTTATTGATAATTTGATGTTTACTAGAGTTATTGAATGCTTATTAGTTGAAGGAATATCATATCAAAAAGTTCAAAATCTTAATAAATCTCAAGAAATTTATTTAAAAGCGCTAAAATTTTCGATGGAGTCAAATAATGAAAAATACAATGCTATTATCTATCAAAATCTGGGATCAGTAACTGCCGCAATAGGAGATTTAAACTTATCCCTTGAGTATTATTTGAATAGTTTAGATTTAAAAGTAGATGTAGAAGATCAACTATTAACTATTTTTTCCATAATTCAAGTTTACTCACGAAAAATGGATAAAAACAATATGCAAATATGGTTGGAAAAAGGTTTAAAGCTTATTGAAAATAAAAAAAATTTACAATCATACTATTATCATTTCAATATATACAAGCAACTATTTCTCCAATTTAATGACCTTAAATTTTTGAATTCTGCCATAAAATACTTCGAAGACATAAAAGATTACCGTCATACTTATAAATATGGTATTAAAGTAGCTGAATTATTAAAGTTAAATGGTAAGTATAAGCAAGCTAGTGAATACTTTGAAAAATCTATATCCTATAAAAATTATAAAATATTACATTGGGAGGACCTTTAAATATGACTAAGAAAAAAAGAATTAGCGTTTTATTCATGTTACTTATTGGATTTATAATTTTTGCTTTGGAATCACCAGTAAATGCTGAAAATCAACTTCCTGGAATAGTTATATCTGAATCAAATCCAAATTTAATAGAATAACCGCAGGTGCTGGAATTATTAAGTGTCTAAAAGTAATTATAAAAGTTGTCCAATTTTAAGTCCTGTATCGACGATATAAAAATAAAATTCGTCTCATTCTAACGTGTTAATACTCATGGTTATTATTATGTTAGGCATTATCGACCAAAGTATTTTGACTGTATTGAATCTAGACAACAATTTTCTATCAAATTTAATTATTGGCAGCGTTAGTGTTACTACCAGTGCTCTACGCGCCACAAAAGGCAATTTACGAGTGCTGTAAAGCAAAGAAAAGCAAGTCTAGGAGTATCATTTATCCTAGACTTGCTTTTCACTTTTAATACGCTAATTGAGCTTTTAGAGCAATAATCCTGTTAGCATTTCCAATGTTTACGTACTTATTCGCTGGACTACATACTGGTTATATCTGATATGTCTTAATTTCTAGAACGATTTATAAAGGATTTTAGCGGGTTTACGATTTGTATGTGTGAGAGGAGGCGATATGTTATGTCTGATACATCGAATATAAAGTTTATATCGGATATATCTGATACAACAATAGGTGGAGAACTTATTTGGTTTCCACCACAATGCAGACTAAGAGCTGAATTTTTGTCAAATCGCTTATTTACTTCTTATCAAAGGAATTCCACTAGTAAATAGAAAAAACAATCAAATACATAATTTTAACAGTTTCTTACATATTCGAAAATTGCATAAATCACCTGTTCTACTTTGCTTTCAAACGCTGTCTCAAATTTTAAGTATTTCCCTGATTAAGAATATGCACGAATTTATACAACATCAACAAGATGAAACATTCTCATAAACACGCTCAAACCATTGTCAGTATTACCTTTTAGTAAAAGTGTATAAAATAACGCATAAACAATGTACCAATCAAAAATCCACAAACGCTGATATAACAACGTTCATGGATTTTTGATGTATTCCCAAACTTGCATTTGGGAACGTTTATTGGGTTGATTTTGTATACTCTATAAATCCTTGATATGCCAAAGCACCAGTTATCTTAAGAAGGCTTATTTATTTCTAGCAACAGCAATTCTAAATCATATTTTAAGTTACTTTTTATCTCTGTATCAAATGTCCCTTGTACTTCTTGTATAGGGTAGTTTTGTTTTTGAACTATATACTTTTTTAGCTTTAAAAAAGTAGTTAAAGGAAAATCAAAATCATACCACTTTTCTCTGTAACCAATAAATCCGTTTCTTTTTATTAAAGCATCTATTTCTATTAACACCATCAGTAAAAAGTCATCATATGGGTATTCTGTTTTAATAAGTGTTTTAGTGTTATTTTTGTCGAATTCATCTTCATAATAGACCGCAGTTATTTTCAGTATATTATTTTCTTTTAATTCAAAAGACCAAACAATTCTTGCTGGTTCGCCTTCCCATTCACACACAGTTTTACTCATTATTTCCCCTTTCGGGACACACAAGGAGTTTAAGAGCATTAGTGACCTTAGAAAATCATCTAAACTATCAGATAAATAACTTGCCCTAAACTCTAATACCTGTCCATTGACTTCAACAATACAGGTAGACCATCCAATTCCACTCAGATAATATTTAAACTTCACTTTTATCTCACCTACTTCGATTAGCGTTCTATTTGTGTTATCACAGCTAACACTTTGTATTAGCTGCTGGATCGAACGTTCCCAAGCTTTGATTTGGGAACGTTATTTTGTATGGATTTGTATAATGAAATCAGTGAATACTAGATATTAAATAAAAGCACAGCTTATTGTTTTTTTGCATAAAAATCTTTATACATAATAACGATAAGGGTAAAAGTAAATACTGGGATAAGATAATCTCTATCGCTTGGAACGTTATTTACTGAAGAATTGTCAATAATAATACTAATTATTATTGAAATTAAACTAATGGCACTAAAAATAATAAATACCATTTTATTTTTCGAAATGTATTCCTTCTTAACTTCAAATAACAAGTAAATTAGTGCAAAGACTACTAGAGTAATTCTAGTCACAAACAGTTGGTCATATTGCCAATAGAACGTTGCTAGTAAAAATATAATCATGATTATATTTAAAACGATGGACATGTTAATTTTTTTCATTCCCAAACACACCTCTTTTACTAGCAATTATACAGAAATCAAAGAGCAAAACGCACCCAAAGCGATGTTTGGGCACATCTCAAAATTCATGTTGAACTAAGCACCTGTTAGCTTAAGAAAGGTCTATTTATTTTACTTCTACTGAGAAGGCATAATTCCCGTCTCCTTGCTTCCAATCAGATACTACACTATATACATACACACCTTTTTCTTTAGGAACCACAATTGAGCCATTTTTCACTTCAACTTTTTGTATATTGTTTTCATCTACCCATTGCTCTACCTTCATTGTTCCATCAATGGGTTTTTTCTTAAATTCAATTTTTATTTTTTCATTAGGTGATACAACTGTTGGGTTATGCGTACTTGCCATATCAAACAAACTTGTATAAGCCTTATCTACACACTGAACTGAAAGTATCCCCTCCCAACAATACGAACCTTGTGTAGTAGGAATCTTAACATCTCCTATTGTTACGTTTGGTGTAGGTGGTTCTGAACGAAACGGTTCAAAAATAAATATCCCTATCATAATCAGTCCAATAATAATTAATACAGAGATCTTTTTAATTGTACTCACCCCTTTATTTACAGTAGACGTTAATATTGAATGAAAGTAACAATAGAACACCAAAACACCTTATATTTCAAAGGGCCGGCTTTTAATCATTATAATTCCCTATTTCATAGATAACTTTAAAATCAAGGTTAAATAGAAACCTTAGCTAAATTTATTTCCTTGTTGTAGCTATTGTTTTTTCCACTAGCGAATATTCCAAATAGGCCTAAATCGGCACAGGATTGTTTCTCCCCTTTAGCTTTTAACCACTAATAATGTTTATAGTGCTAATATATCAGATATTTTCTCTAAAATAATAATTATGATTATATCTATTGTTTCGGCTATAAACCTAGTACCATATATTATTAAATATCCTTTCTTAGGTGTACACATGATAAATGTTGATTTATCAACGTTTATTGGCGTTTCACGGTTTTATTAACACTAAAGTTTTTGTCATGTGTACACATGAGAGGCTTTTCATATGTACACATGATAAATGTTGATTTATCAACGTTTGTTGGCGTTTTACGGTTTTATTAACACTAAAGTTTTTGTCATGTGTACACATGAGAGGCTTTTCATATGTACACATGATAAATGTTGTTTTATCAACGTTTATTGGCGTTTTACGGTTTTATTAACACTAAAATTTTTGTCATGTGTACACATGAGAGGCTTTTCATATGTACACACGATAAATGTTGATTTATCAACGTTTATTGGCGTTTCACGGTTTTATTAACACTAAACCTTCATCATGCGTATACATGATAAAGGTAGGTTTTCAGTTTCGAATACAAAATTTAGTAGTAGTGAATCTCATTAAACAGTTTTATGTTGCTTGTGTTCTAACCAATGCAATAAACAATTGGCGATAGCGAGCTGTATGCCGTACATATATCATTTAAATGAATGCATTTCCTGCCGTTCCTATCCGGATAAAACAGTCTAATCAGAGTTGTAAGAGACATGTTGAATTGATGGTAAATTACTTAGATAACCAAGGGGTTCACCTACCGTTACTAATTGAATCACTACGAATGATAAATAATACAGCTCAATTTATAATGTAGAACAGCAATAAATCTATCTACTTATGGTGAACTAAATCTCCTTTAAATCCTATGTATGCTATGCTCCCTTAACTATTACTTAAAACTCAATAAATCTAATAACATGTCTGCTATAAAAGAATTATTACAACACACCGGATAAGATACTACAAAACCGATAATTTAAAGGTATGTTGATCGAAATAAAAAAGAATAGGAATTGATGTGCCAGTAATGAAAAAGATTAAGGGAAACAAATGTAGAAAGTTATCGCTTCTTGATGGGGGGCTTTCAACTCCTACCGAAGATGTTTCTTGATGGGGGGTTTTTAGGCGCAAATCCCCCCATCCAGAACCCCCGAATCTAGGAAGTAGGGTACTAATTCAATAGTAGTAACGTTTTGAAGGGTTTTCGGAAGGACTACTAATAGGGGTTAGGTAAGGACTCAAAGCTCCCAATATTTTCACTTAATATTGACCGTAATGTTTTTGCTCCTTACACATGATTTCCTTATAAAAATCCCCCAATAAAACTCATGATTGGTATAGCATAATAGTTGTAATACAATCATTTAGATAAAAATAGCATATCAAATCGTAGGGAATCCCCCGCCAATCTGATTTACATTCTACGCAATAAGTAGGTGTATTTTAGGTCAGCTTTTTGTGTGTTAAAAGGAAGGCATGGAATTGAAAGTAATGAAATTAAAACCCTAGTTATCTGAATATGGCACAACCATTTATACAGTTCTTAAAACAAGGATTCATACAAAAATGCTGTTACATGAATTTGAATTAGATTTACTGGAACAGATATTGAAGTACACTTATTTAAGAGCAGTCGAATTAGTTGATTACTTTGATGTCATTCGAGAAAAAAACGGCTTTTTAACTGATGATATAGTGAGAGCAAGACAGAATTTAACATTAATGTTTTCAGAACAATTAAGTGAATATGTTTTAAAAACCCTTTTGAATCAATGGCTCTTTAATTTAGAAAGTGCTTTATTGCCACTTAACTATTAAAGTAACCGTTTTAACTGAACAGGAACTATTATCGCAAACAAAGCGTATATTTTATTCCCCAGATATAGTTATTAAGCTGATGCAAGTCGGGAAGAAAGAAAAATATTACTTTGTTTTGCATATGAATATTGGGGATATCCGAAGCCAGCAATGATTTAGAATCATATCTGTTGTACATATACAATCATCGATATGTGTACCATATATGTACGTATGTTTACTTTTATGTTCTAAAATTAACGCTAATATGTGTACATATAAAGAACCTTATCATATCAATGTTTACAAGTATTTTTGAACGTTTAAAGAGAGTTGTCAAAGAAATGTATGATCTTATATGTATATGTAAAGTCATCGATATAAGTACAATATATGTACATATATTGTACACATATTGCCTCGACAATTTTCCGGTACATGGTAAGCAACGTTTGTCGCCTTATGACCCATTCCTAACTTTGAAGCTACACCTAAAAGATAGGTAAGTTGATAATCTAAAGGAGGGAGGCGTTACAGAAGAAAATGGAGAAGAACATCCGTTATTACAATGAGAATCGAATTAAACAAAAACTGGCTTGTATGAGCTCGGTAAAATACCGAACTCATACAAGCCAAGTTGCTGCATATTTAAAAATCTAACTTAAAGGGGACACTACCATTTCTGAGTTCAAGATTTTTGTATATTTAATTAAAATATTGAGTAATTTAAACTAAATTATTTTTAAATCATTGATATATCAACGTATAAAGGTGTTTCTTAAGCTGAAAAATATACAAATCATTCGTATATTTATGTATTAATTATATATAATTTTTTGAAATTTTTTTAACTTATTGCAAAGCTTGTTTCGTATATTTAGTTAAATATCGCATAATTCAAAACCTAATTATTTTTAAATCACTGATATATCAACGTATAAAGTTGTTTCTTAACTGAAAGGTCATACAAATCAATTGCATGTTTATTCATTATTTATATATTTACTTTGTTCCTTCATTTATAATTTAAATTATACAAGTAATTCAATTATTAATTATAATTATAGAGAGTGGGGTTTTTTTAATCGAACGTTCTCGTTTTAAATGAAATATAAAGAGTTATATTCCGGGCGGGAGCAACTTGAATTTCAACCAATTTTTAATTCAAAACCTTAAAACCTGTATTTTGCATGTTTAATGTATATTATTTCTATAAACTTTCTATAAACTTTTTTAAAACATTGATATAACAATCTTAATAACCACTCATCAATTTATTTAGATTGTAATTACATATGTATATACGAATAAAAATACAAACCTTTACTCCTTAAATAGTTTAACCGTTGGTTAACCGATCTTTAAGTATCAAGAGTAAACATAAAAAATAATCATGTAACTTTTAACTTGAGAAATTCCCTTAGTTTGTTCGGTTACCATGGGTTCGATATTGTATCGGGCTCATGCCTTTAATTCAACAATACGCACTTATTCGCTTAACTACGTGCTGGTTATATCAGTTGCATCAGTTATACCAGATATGTCTGATATACATTAATTTGTAGAATGAGAATGATTTAAAAAGGAGTTTAGTGAGTTTTTACGAATTTTATGGTACTAGAGGAATAAGCAATCCCCAGTTACGAATCAAGGGCTAGAAAATACACAAGAACATCAAAATACCTTGTACTTCCAAGGGGCGGTTTTTAATCGTTATAATTTCATTGACACCTTAAATACTAAGATTAAATAGTGTCGAGAAAATATTTAACGGCGCCCTAGATTTAGTTATCGGTGGCTAAGTCATCGGTCATAATCCCATAACCCGAAATAAATTTGTTTCCGTGTTATTGCTGCTGTTTTTCCCCTTGAAAATATTCCAAATAGGCCTAAATCTGCACAGATTGTACTTCCCCCTTAGCTTATATATACATGCGAGGCTTTTCATGTGTACATCGATTGTACACTTGATGTACACACAATAAATGTTGATTTATCAACGTTTATTAGAATTTTATCGTTCATTAACCACTAAAGTTTTGTCATGTGTACACATGATAAAGTTAATTTTATAAAATTAATTGTTACGCATGTACATACGATGTACACACGATAAATGTTGATTTAACAACGCTTATTAGAGTTTTACAGTTTTATTAATACTAAAGCTTTATCATTTGTACACCTGATAAAAGAAGGTTTTCAATTGCGAATATTAAATTTAGATTAGGTAGTAAATCTCGTTAAACAATTTATGGTGCATGTGTTGTAACCAATTCAATAAACTTCGCGATAGCGAGCTATATGCCCTACATATAGCATTGAAATGATTGCATTTCCTGCCGTTACTATCCGGATAAAATAGTCTAATTAGAGTTGTAAGAGACATGTTGAATTGGTGGTACATTTATTAGATAACCTAGGGTTTAAACTACCGTTATTAATTGAATCCCTACGAATGATGAATAATACAGCTTCAAATTATAATGTATAACAGCAATAATTCTATCTGCTTATGGAGAACTAAATCTTCTTTAAATGCTCTGTATGCAATGCCCCTCCACTACGCTAAAATCCCCTTAAACATTACTTAAACTCAATAAATTAAATAACATATATGCGTCTAAACAAATCAATACAATAACCGAATATGATAATACAAAAGCGATAATTTACATGTAGATTTATTAAAATTATAAGCAAGGAAATGAAGAGTTAGAAAAGTAGAATTACGTGAGTAAATAAGTAAAAAAATCATTGCTTCTTAAAGTATGGTTTTTACCGATTATCGAATTACTTCTTAAAGTACGGTTTTTTACGATAAAACCATGCTTTAAGATGAAGGGGATGTAGGAAGTATAGCAGTAAGCCTGTCACAGCATAGTTTTAAAGTATATTTTGGACGACTACTAAAAGGGGTAAACTGATGAGTCCAAACAGTAGCTGCACATTCCCAATCATCATAAAAGTGTCTGCTCCATTCATACGACTTCCCACCTGAAAATCCATAATAAATTAAACTCCTTATTTGTATAAAGTAATAATTGTGATACAATCATGTAGGAAAAAAACAGCATACAAATCGTAGGGAATCCCCCGCCGATCTGATTTACATTCTACGCAATAAGTAGGTGTATTTTAGGTCGGCTTTTTTGTGTTCTAAAATGTGAAAGGAAGTAAACGTAATGAAATTAAAACCTAGATTATCTCAATATGGCACAACCATTTATACAGTCCCTAAAGCAAATGGTTATAACAAACTGCTGTTACATGAATTTGAATTAGATTTATTGGAACAGGTAGTAAAGTACACCTATTTGAGAGCAGTTGAATTGATCGATTACTTTGTCGTGATACGAGATAAGAACGGCTTTTCAAATGAAGATAATGTAAGGACTAGGCAGAATGCTACAAAAAGGTTGGCTAAAATTAAAGACGCAGGTGTATTAAAATCAAATGAAGCAAGTGAATATAAAGGGCACAACCTTTTGTATAAACGTATTTTCTACACATTTACTAAACGTACACTTGAAATTCTATATTCGCTAAACCGATTAACTGATGATGAACTTGCTTATTACACAGTGGTATTAGAGAAAAACATGCGATTTAAACCACCATCCATCCACAGTATAGCCATCGCTGCATTAGGAACTCGGCTCGACTTACAGTTAAATAGTAAATTGGGTAAAGATGATTTCGTTATCAGTAAAGGTACGACACATCCACTTTTTAAAAACTATACCGATGAGGCGGACCAAATTTTCCCAGACCTATTGTTAGAGTTACCTGACCTAAATAAACTACTTGTTTTTGAAGTGGACGGAGGAAGGCAATTACGAGATGTAATTGCGAGCAAGTATTTCCGTTATAAGAAAATGCTCTCCAGCGATTATGTGAAAAAATACAACAGTGAATTACAGGTACACGTTATCTTTTTACCAATTGATGCTGATTTCTTAACCGATGAAAACCGCAGTAGCAAATCGCACCGGATAAAACATTTAAAGAACTGTATTCCTAGCTTCGAAAAGTGGGGCAGCAATTTAAATATTTTCACCATTCGCTATAGTGCTATCGAGGAATTTGTAAATCGAACAATAACGTTTTCAGAACATTTAAGTGAATATGGTTTAAATGCTCTTATGAACCAGTGGATCTTCAATTTAGAAAGTGCTTTAATGCCGCTTAATTATAAAGTAACGGTTTTAACTGAACAGGAACTATTACCACAAACGAAACTGACAGCTTTTTCCCCGGATACTGTTATTAAGCTAAAGCAAGTTGGGAAGAAAGAGAAACATTACTTTGTTCTGTATATGAATAATGGGGATATTCGAAGCCAGCAACGATATTTAAAAACGATTCAGCGCCTAACAGCTATCAACGAAAGTGAGTCCAACAATTTACACATTAATTTATTGCTGCTCTATGCTACTTTCCATTCAAGGAAAACAGATGTATTAAACGACTTGGTTGCGTCTGATGATTTACAAATTTTTGCAACAAGTGAAGAAGAATGGAGGGAACTTGCTGAAGCGGAGAATATGGAGCGGGTTGTTTTACCCCTATATGAGCAAAATAACAAGTTGCTTAGTTACACTTTACGGAAGGAGAACTATCGCTTGTGAAGCATAGCAAGAGCTTCAAATAATTACGCTATATTTTACAGCATGGTCTTTTATGAAAATCGAAGAATGAACCTAATTAATACACGACTATTAATACTGCCTCGTTCATTATCCAATTCGATTGGTGTAACAATATGGTAGCTTACCACGTCTCCTACAATCGGATTTTCTAACTCTCTAAAACAGTTTGTTTAAGGAGTATCAAGAACCTCCAAAGATGCTTACAGATGAGATTAGAAACTGCACTAAATGGGGTCCCGTCAGAAAAATCCCTTCATGTTGTAAATTCGCATTTTTCTAGCGGGACTCCAAATTTAACGTATTGGAGGCCATTGCTGCATATTAAAGCCTCTTACCTGTTACTTAACTAATTCTTAAATCATTTACATCACAACCGCCGGTTTTGTATGTTTAATGTATAAAATCCCCTAACCGTTTTAAAACCGTTACCGCCCAAAGCATGTAATCTTGTAAGAAAATTGGGAAGCTGGCGGAAGAGTAGATCTGACAAAAGTAAGAAACATATTGATTCCGCACAGGTTTAATTGCAGCAGTCATTGCAAAGAAAATGGGATATGAGCGAGGGGATACGTGTTCCAATAAAAAATCAGTAAACGTCGCTACAACAAAGTTTACCGATTTTTCTGTTGACCCCAAACTTGATTTGGAAACGTTTATATACGTTTAAATAACAATCACATAGAAATATTGGCTCTTTATGGTTTGACAGATTTATTTGAAGGAATAGTTAGACCTACGCCTTCATTTAATCAAAATTCCGAATTACACACTATTTATTCAAACCGAATACGAAGTAAAAAATGGGTTCTATTTGGAGTAAATTAACAGTTGAATCTGAATAAAAATCCTTAACGCATTCTTTAGTCACAAGCAGCACAATACTCCTTATCCAATTGAATGATGCGGTTGGTTACCAAAGTTTCATTTGGGGACGTTAAACGAAATATTTATATTAGTGATAAAGCATTTAATTGCAATTTGAGTTCTTGAAGCGAGAGTTTATGCTCCTTTACTATTTGATTATCCCAAAAATTATCGTCACTATATCTTGGGATTAAGTGAAAGTGAAAATGTGTTCCTTCATCCATAATTGGACCATTAGTTTGAAGGACACGTAAACTTCTTATTAAAAATGGTTTTCAAATATTTCAATTATAGATTTTGTCCATCAATTCAATAAGTTTGGATGTAGTTAGTAATAGAAAATGAAACACTCCTGCCAACTCCCTACACCTTTTATATATAAAGTGAAACACTTTATAAATTTAAGAAATATTCCAAAGCGGTAGAAACCGCATAGAACCAACATTTATGAGACTTTTCTTAAAAAAAACAAAGTGAAACACCGCTGCAAGACCCGTGCACCTTTTACGCATAAAATGAAACACTCCTGCCAGCTCCCTACACCTTTTATATATAAAGTGAAACACTTTATAAATTTAAGAAATATTCCAAAGCGGTAGAAACCGCATAGCACCAACGTTTATGAGACTTTTCTTAAAAAAAACAAAGTGAAACACCGCTGCCAGACCCGTGCACCTTTTACGCATAAAATGAAACACTCCTGCCAGCTCCCTACACCTTTTATATATAAAATGAAACACTTTATAAATTTAAGAAATATTCCAAAGCGGTGGAAACCGCATAGCACCAACGTTTATGAGACTTTTCTTAAAAAAAACAAAGTAAAACACCGCTGCCAGACCCGTGCACCTTTTACGCATAAAATGAAACACTCCTGCCAGCTCCCTACACCTTTTATATATAAAATGAAACACTTTATAAATTCAAGAAATATTCCAAAGCGGTGGAAACCGCATAGCACCAACGTTTATGAGACTTTTCTTAAAAAAACAAAGTGAAACACCGCTGCCAGACCCGTGCACCTTTTACGCATAAAGTGAAACACTCCTGCCAGCTCCCTACACCTTTTACATATAAAGTGAAACACTTTATAAATTTAAGAAACATTCCTATATGCGTGTCTAAAAGAATTAATACAACAACCGAATATGATAATACAAAAGCAATAATTTACATGTAGACTTATTGGAATTATAAAGCAAGGGAATTAAGGTTTAAAAAAGTAGAATCACGTGAGCAAATAGGTAAAAAAATGATTGCTTCTTAAAGTAGGGTTTTTACCGATTATCGAATTACTCTTAAAGTACGGTTTTTTACGATAGAACCATGCTTTAAGATGCCGGGTATGTAGGAAGTATAGCAGTAAGCCATTCACAGCATATTTTTGTAGCATATTTGGGACGACTACTAAAAGGGGTTAGTTGATGAATCTAAACAGCAGTTGTACACTCTCAATTATCTTTATAAAAATGTCTGCTCCATTCAAATGATTTCCCACTTGAAAAGCCACAAGAAATTAAATTCCTTATTTGTATAAAATAATAATTATGATACAATCATTTAGGATAAAAACAGCATACAAATCGTAGGGAATCCCCCGCCGATCTGATTTACATTCTACGTAATAAGTAGGTGTATTTTGGGTCGGCTTTTTTGTTGCTTTAAAAATGTGAAGGGAAGTAAAAGTAATGAAAATAGAACCTAAGATATCTCGATATGGTGAGAGCAAGGCAGAACGTTGCTAAGGATTGACCCGTTTTAAAAAGGTTGGCGTATTAAAGGTATAACCCAAGTGAATATAAAGAAGCTCTCCCCTTATGGTTAACTTAAAATACCTTATATATGAATAAGTTAACCGATATTCTGTATTAACTATATTCACTTTCTTTTTGATAATCCTATTTGTTAGTTGAGTTTGCTTAAATTACAAGAAATATGCAAAATAGCACTACAGAAGGAGAAAAGCAACATGATGGGATAGTAATTAATCCAAAAAAACGCACTTATTCGCTAGGCTACGTGCTGGTTATTGCAGCTATGTCAGTTATATCTGCTATGTCTTAATTTGTAGAACGATTTATAAAGGAATGTAGTGAGTTTTTACGAATTGTATGTATTAGAGGGGGTGATAAGTTATGTCTGATACATCGAATATAAATTTTATATCGGATATATCTGATACAACAATTGGTGGGGAGCTTATTTATGACACTGTTACAGTAAGTAAAATGCTAGGGGTCCAGGAAAGTACGCTGAGAAAATATTGTGCGTTAATGCAAAAGCATCATTATGAATTTAATAAAAATTCAGTAGGGCATCGTGTATATTATCCAAAAGATGTAGAGGTAATAAAGGAAATTGTAACGCTTAAAAATTCAGGATCGTTAACATTGAGTCAAGCAGTGAAAACCATATTAGAATCTGACATGGACGATATAACAGATACAGCACCTATAGCAAACCCTGATTACAGTAAGCTATTAGACGTGTTTGAAACATTTAAAAATAATCAAATGCAGTTTAACCAGAAACTGTTGGAGCAATTAGAAAAGCAGCAAAACTATATTGAAAGTAGTATTGATGAAAGAGATAAAAAGTTAATGTTGGCCATAAAAGAATCCATGGAAACAAGAAGACAATTAGCTGCAGAGGAAGAGAAAAAAAAATCATGGTGGAAATTTTGGCGGGAAACCTAATTGCAATTTAGGGCAAAAAGCCTTTTATATCGAAATAATATTAAAATCTTGGCCCGCTAATACAACGATATAACATCTATATCTGATATATCAGTAGATATAGATGTTATATTATCAATACTTAATATGAGTATTCACGAAATTGAATATATGTAAGTTTAGTGCCATTAAAAGAACGTAAATAGGGGGCTTAAAATATGACATTTGAAGAAATCACAAAAATACATACTGAACTAGATGGGCAGTGCCAAAAGTGTCACCAAAGATGTGATAAACGTGTAGTCAGTATGGTTGCAGACGATGATGATTCATTATTAATGGTATGTCCTGATTGCAAACAAGGAAAAGAAAGACCATTTTTTAAAGTATCAAGTAATATTGCGGAGTTTTGTAGTCAGTATACGGGTTGGAATATGAATCAAGCGATTCAATATTTACAATTTATCCCTTTGGGCATTACTTTAATTCATCATAATGAAAATACTAGATCCTATTGGAATTGGGATAAAGCTAAACATATTTTTGCAATGGAAACTGACCATATGGGAAACATTTTAGATGTTAAATATTACCCTAAGAAGACAAAAGGAAATAGGAGATTAAAAAAAGAAAAAAACATCAAACTTAAAAATACTTGGTATAAAGTTGTTTCTGATCGAGAGTCGATTAATTTGAAAAGAATTACAGTATCAGAAGAATTTAAAGCCTCCCCTCCAAGTTCTGAAAAAGTTGCGAAAAATATTGCGTATTTTGAAAAACATGGCTGTTTCGAAAAACCTGTAATACTGGAAAAGATAAGTAATAGTAAGAAAAATTCTTATATGATTATTGATGGTTATAGTGCTTTTATTGCTGCCCAAGAATTAAATTTACGTGTGTTAGAAGCGATGACTGTATTAAGTTTAATAAGAACAGAACCCAGTCTTATTAAAAGCCGTCAATAAAAAAATCTCTTTCTACAAACCATTGATAGGATTTATTCACGTATAAACAATGTTACATACAAAAAGGGATAAACACTGAATTGTGTTTGTGCCTTTTTTTGAGGGGTGATGTGTTATGTGTTATGTATGATACATCGTATATAAACTTTATATCGGATATATCTGATACAACAATTGGTGGAGAGCTTATTTATGACACTGTTACTGTAAGTAAAATAGGATAAAGGTGAAACCTATAGACCAAATATGGGAAACATGATGATTATTGATGAATCTGATTTAATACTGGCACAAGGTGAGAACAGTATAATAGGGTATGTAAGAAAAGTGGAATTGGTGTAGCTTTGTAATAAAGTAGAACTGTTTATAAAAAAGTCGTACCGTTTTGAAAAAAGTTTAACCGTTTATAAAAAAGATGAACCGGAATTTCCTATTTCTATAAAAAAGGGATTTCGGCTTTTCTTGTGGATTAAGAACCTGTTAAGTGATAATAAAGTTATTCCATTAAAGGGCCATATTATGGAGCAACATTTTTTGGGGGAGTGTAAAAAAGATGCAGATTTATAACGATTAAAGAATTGCTATACAAGTTTTTATGTAAATTAAAAATCATGCCCAGTAAGTATAAAAGCACGGAATAGGTTAGCTGAATAAGTAAACAGAGTTATAATTGTAGTAAATTCCTTTAGGTTAGGTAGAGGTAGTATTGTTGAGGAGTAGTGACAATGAACAGATATAAAAAATACGTAAGTAAAGCGAATCGTTACGAAATTTTTGGTTTTAGAAAAAAGGCAATAAAAATAATGGAATTAGCAATAGAAGAGCCGTTATCAAAATTAGAAATGGGTAGCGGATTAATTTATATTGGTTTAATGTATCGTAAATTAAATGATTTAAACAATGCGAATGTATATTTTGAAAAGGCTCTAAATTTATGCAAAGACGAAAAGTATCCTTATAGCCCTAACTTTAAAATTATTATTCAAAGTTTTTTAGAAAATAAAGAATCAGATAAGGCAACGAAATGGAATGCTCATTTAACTGAAAGAGCCAACTATGATAAGAAATTTTCCAAATTAAAAAACTGAAAGTAGACTAAGCACATGTTTGACTATTCGTTTCCTAACTGTAAATTCCTATGTAACTCCAAAATCTTAGTTAAAGATGGAACTTCAACAATCGGGCGCGTTTGTGGAGTAACACAGGTAGAAATTGATCAAACTTTTTTATAAAACTAAATTTAAAACTCCTAAAGAAGAATCCGTTTTGATCAATCTTTTTTCAAAATGGATTCTTCTTATTTATCGTTAATTAAGGGTTTACGAGGTGTTTTTGCTCAAACTATATTTCAAAGTTACAATTGGATGGTTCAAAGCCAAAAATCCTTGAAGAAGCAGTTAAACTCAATTACCCTCCTACATGATAAGTTTCTTTGTATGAGGTTGACGGAGAGACTATTATTAGGAATATTTGGTTAAGCAGTTAAATATATGAAGCTCTTCTATTTAACTGCCCTTGCCCATCAGAAAATTTCGTCAGTTAATTGGTAGAGCCGAATGATTTAGTACTAGCGTTTGTTTCAGGCATGAAGCTAAGACTTATGGACAAATCGAAAGCTGGCAGTTACAAGTGAGCGTAGAAGACGATAAAATACTACTCGTTGCAGGATCTGGTGAACGTTTAAGCCTGTTTGAATAAAGGGGATACACATGAAAAAGGTACGGGGTAAAAAACGAAAGTTAAAGATGATTGAGCAAAAACTGCGGGAGGAAGAAGACCGAAAGCGTGCGTGGAATGTTTTGCAGCAAGTGCTACCATTACAGCCTCAGTCAGATTTTCCATATTTGATGCTCGGTGAAATTGCGATTCATCTACAAAAGTTTGAGGAAGCAAAAATGTATTTACAGCAGGCTCTTCAATTTAAAGAATCAGAAATCGCACAGCACAATATGGCACTGGTGCATTTTTATGTAGGTGAATACGAGCAAGCAGCGCAAGCTTTTTCACGTTGTGAAGGCGACTCAGGCTTGACGCAGCTAAATGAAGTGGTGAGTTGGATGCATGCAGGACAAACAGCCAAGGCAAAGGTACTGCTCGATTATTGGAACGAGGAGGCAGACGATTACACGGGTGCCATTGAAATCGCAGATGTGTATGTCGAGCTTGGCTGTTTTGCAAAGGCGCGTGAGCAGTTTGAAAAAGAGTGGCAACAGTATTTTGTGTCGCCCTATATCGTCAGTCGCTATGCGTACACGCTTTGGCAATTAGGTTATAAGGACGCTTGCCAGCAAGTTGTACAACAAGCGATTGATAAGAAAAAAGAAGAGATAGTGGACGAAGAGCAAACAGAGCTTGACGAGCATTGGTCAGAAATCGACCGAGCTGAACGCTTACTTGAACATCAGGTACAGCTTAAAGAACTAGAAACATTAATAGAGCGACTTGAGCAAGGGTTTGTACCTTCATTTGACTTTGAACTGTATCCAGACGGTGGTTGCCAACTCTTTGGCTGTCGGCAGCATGGGCATCCTGAATATGAGGGGCTTTTGAAATGAATAAAGATGAACTAAACTATTATGTCCACGAGTTACATTGGCATTTGCCTGAGGAAACAAAGCAGCAGGCAATCGACTATTTAATCGAAAACGCACCGATAAACGATTTGGGGCAACTATTTGCCTTATCGAGCAAACCACACTGGCAAAATTGTATGAAGGTCGTAGCAGCAATTGGCTATCCGTATAATATTGCAGCCTTTCCAAAAATGGTGGAATTGTTTCAAGATATGAATTGGCCGGGGGCGAATGAAGCGGTTGATTATTTTAAAAAGCTTGAAAAGGAAGTCGTTGTGCTATTTATTGAGGCGGGTTGTAAGCAGGCGATAAAGGAAAATGACGAGCAGTGGCTTTGGTTTTTATATACGGTGTGTGAACGACTACAGATTGAACGACTGCATTTTCTTGATGGTACTGGCTATGATACGATGGAAGAAATCTATGTGCGTGAAGCGTAAATTTTAAGCTGACGGACTGGCTAGCAACTGGTCGTGATAAAAATGATGATTGAAGTAGATGGCTAACTAAATTCTAAATTAGAAGTGATAATTAAGCTCTTTTGTTCATAGAATTCTGAAATAATTTGAAACAGTAATTCTGCTCCTTCTTTACCGAAGGCAGAAGCTAAATGTGTTTTACCTGTTCCAGATGCGCCAACTAAAATGACGTTCTCTTTACTTCGAATAAAATCTAGCCATTTAACTCATCTTTCGTTAAATGGCTAGGCAAACAAATCTTTATGCCACTGGTAGCTTTCTAGTGTTTTTGTATCAATGAAACGAGCTTGTTTCAAGTTACGTGCTATTTTTGCTTGTTCTCTGCCAAGCTGCTCTTTTAATAAAACTTGATACAGATATTCTTCCGGCTCAGTAAAAGCACTTCTTTAATTACTTCTGCTACATATGCTAATCTCAATTGCTTACAGAGTGTTAAAATATCTTCATTCATGTTTCAACACCTCCGTCCCTTTTGGGGATAAGGCATCATATTCTGTCCACTTAACAACGTAAGGATGTTCAGCTTCTTCAGCCTCACTGCCAATATAGTTATAAAAATTTTGATCAATATCATTCATATCATGTGTAAGTAAAAATGCTAGTAATTCATTAATCCTTTGTTTTCTTAACGCAAATGAAGGTACTGTTAAATACTCTTTAATGTGCGTTGGCAGATAGATTGAGTAATGGGAATGGCCGACAACACGTGGTTTTTTCAACCAATCTTTTAAGATTTCCTTTCATGGAATAAAACGACGTTTTCTCATATATGGGCGAGCATCAGATAATAAAATTTCTCCGTCATTTGTGATGACTTTATACGAATCCCAGTAGGTCACACAAGAAAGCTGGACGTAGTTCCTTGCTCTTGGCACATGAATCAAATGCCCATTAAGTTTGAATTCATTATATTTATTAAACATGATTAAAAACTGCTTAAATACCGGATACGGTTTTTCTGGTAATTTAATTAATTGCTTCTGCTCGCGCTGCCACAGCTCATCAATCATTACTTCTTTTTTATAATGAACTCGTTGACAATCCTTGATTAATTGTTGTTCTAATTGATTCGTTAAATCTTCAAAATCTTCTATGACCGGAGGTAGGCTAAAGAAGTTATAACGAATATAACCTACTTTACCTTCCACATGACCTTTTTCATTTCCATTTAATGGGTTATATACTTGCACTTTAAACACGTAAAACAGACCCGTACACCTTTTACACATAAAATGAAGCACTTTATAAATTTGAGAAATATCCAAAGTGGTAGAAACCACATAGCACCAACGTTTATGGGATTTTTCTTGAAAAAACAAAGTGATACACCGCTGCCAGACCCGTGCACCTTTCATTCATAAAATGAAACACTTTATAAATTTAAGATAATACTCTAATTTTGTTTAACTATTCACCTTTAGATATAAAAATAAAACAAACTAACCAAACCTATTCATATCCCTAAATAATTAAAATATTGAATACTAACCTCTTCCTAAAATTCAAATAGTGTATAAAGAAACTTCTTTTAAACACGTTCTTAAATAAACAATTCAATCTTTATAAAAATCCATTTAAATTTCATATTCCAAATATAATAACTACCCTGTTAAATAATACATCCATTTCACAATGTATAACCAAAGCCTTTAGAAAACCCATTAGCCATGTTATAAAATCCTCGCTCAGCAAGCTGGTCTGTAGAACGTCTCCCGCTCTAGGCTTTGTTCCCTATCAAAAGAACAATACTACTAACTCAGAAATACCATGTAAATAAGGTAGATATATATTTCTATAGGATAAATTAAAAAACAGGAAATTAGAAATATGTATAGGCAGAGTGGAGTATTTAATTAACCTGTACCCGTTAATGATTCGCTCATGGTCAGTTGTTCATTAATTATCTGTTCAAAATAAAGCTTTCTAAGCTTCTCTATGAGCACTTCATATCCAGCGACATGGTCCATAATATCAATTTGTTCTTCAACAATCGCGCGGATTCCATAGGCAAAACGTGAGCCAAAATCGTTTTTCAACCAAATGATGTATGCCATGTATAAATCAACTGTTGTCCAACCTGTTTTTGCATTACGGCCTTTGCCGGTAGTTGTTTTCAATAGCTTTTTAGACTGCTTCAGCAACTTGTTTAAAGAACTGTTTGATATGCCGATTTCATTGCAGAGCTCTTTTTGGGTACGCCAAATAAACGGCTCAGAAACTTGTTTTTTTGCCGTTATCCATACCGTGATGTCTGCTTCCCATTCTTCTAAATGGCTGCGTTCACGGTCTTTGCGCGCCTTTTTATGCTTGTACCAAGTAGTTTGACCAAAAGATACTTTAATATCTGTGTGCTGTGGTGCGTATAATTCGATAAGTTGTTCAACATATTCCTTTTTCGGTCCGTGGTAACGTCCGGAATACGCTGATTCAACGATTGTATTTAAATCTTTTGCTGGCAGTGGTGTGCGTAAGCGTGAGTTAAACTGATCCAGTAAATCAAATGCATAGCTTTGGTCACGCGCGTCTTGATAGCACACTAAAGCAAGCGTAAACAAATAGTTGTTACGCCCGATTTGGCCTTTTTCCCCCTTTACATCTGTTGTTTGGAGCAGCTGGTGAAACCAATCTGTGTTCAATAATGAAGGACTAGCTGTTTTTTGCGGTACTACATAAAGCTGGCGTCCTCTGTCTGCATCTTTACGCTGGGACCATGCGATTAACGCAGCCGGATCATAAATTGCATATTCGTTAAACCATTTCACATTACTGTTATTTGGTATACGGAAAAAACCGAAGTCATTACAGTACATATCTGCTTCGACACTCGCTAAACTGCGTTTTAAATTTTCTGCAATGCGTTTGGCTACTCTCAGGCTACGAAACTGGTTTTTATTTGATATAAAAATCGGCTTTATCAGAACAAAATACACCTGGTAACCCCTCTCTGTTTCTAATATGAGGGTAGGTGCGCCAATACTTTCATCAATGCAAGCCAATTGTATATCGTTTACGCTGTATTCCTTTGTATCAATATCGACTACAAATACATTGATTTGTTGCAGGCTTTCTTCTTCAAAACCCTTAATTGTTTGGCGTTTGTCATCGGCATAGTAATAGCGGCGATATACGTTTGGGGTGAAATGTGAAATTTGATTTGCCTGTTTAATGAGTGTTTCTTTTGATGTGATGATGTAACCTTTTACACCATTCTCAAAATGGCTTTTATCGCGCACAGCAAAAACAGCCCCCTTTTTGTGGAGCTTGTCCAGCTGTTTTGCCCTGTACTGCAAATCTAGGGGTGCATCAGAAGATTTTGGATGGTAAGTTAGCAGACCTTCGTGCATGATTGTTTCAATGATTTTTGCTAGTGTATCTTGTTTAGTTGCATACGAAAAAATAGCCATTTGTGCAGACCTCTCCCTTGAATAATTAGGTGAGTGAACGCAAATAGCTAAAATTCGTTGATAAACCTCTAAAAAGGTAATAAAGTTGATGCTTATAGTTGAGAGCTAATGTAACTAGCATAATCAATGCTAGTTATATTTTCTCTCTTATACTAATAACATAATAGCTCTGATCTATCGCTTTCCTTTCAAATAGGTGGGCTCCATAGCCATCCTTAAAAAGGCAGCCTAAAAAAGAATACACAAAACCACTTTTCAATATAACAATATTGAAAATCAGGTCTAAATTTGCTATAATCAACATAATATTGAATTACTTAATTGTGTGTTACCAGCACACAATTATATTATAGCAACAAGATAAGCGATCTATTGATGACGCTACTTTATTTTGTTGTAGATTAATGACGATAGGTTAGTTATTTGCGAACACTTACTTATTTAGTTGTTAATCGTGTGAAAGTCATTCCTTGTCCGGCCAAAGACATTGGGGAATGGCTTTTTTATTTTGTCTTTATGTTCTGTTATTTGAATTATAACTTTGGGAAAACCTAGATGCAATAGGGTTTTTCGGCGTTTTTGAATGAATGTAGACTGGTATACCTATCTACATGTAGACTAGTATATCCGTATACCCGTCTATTTGTAGATAAGTAGATTTGTAGACTTCCTTAACCGGTTTAAGTGTTGATTTAACAAGGTTCTTGCATAAGATGTAGACTGATAGATTTGTAGACAAGTCTACGGGTATACCTATCTACTTGTATATGAGTAGACCAGTAGACTTTTCGGTTGTAAAATTTTTTTTTGACGAATTAAAAAACCACTTACTTTTGAAGTTTAAGTAAGTGGTTTTGGAAATTATGATTCCTCTTTTTTACGAAGAATATTTAAAAGGATATCATATGTTTTCTTTTCATCTTTTAGGAGCTGATGATTAACGTACTCATCAATCAAAATATCTACTAAGACATCTACCGTTTCTGCCTTGCCCATTTGAACGAGGGCATTAAGTTTACTTCGAGTTAGTTTTTCTACACGGACCGTTGTCGTGCTTTGTTTTGCCTTTTTCGGTTTTTCTTCCTTTATTACTTTTAATGGTTCTGGTTCAACCGAACTTACATTCGTTTCGTTTGTCCCCACATCGCTAAGAGTAAACTCTTGGGCAGGGGAAATTTTAGGCCCACGATCTAATAATTTTTTCTTTTTGTTATTGAGTAAGTTGCTCAACACCAGTCACCTCCGATAACTCAGACTCCAGACGCTGTATAAATTCCCCAGCGATAATTCCATAACTTTTATGCACTTTGCGATCATGCATATCATCATTCGTAATTCCCGTTATATCAAAACGTTTTAATCGTTCCATATTGTTTACTACGTTCTCAAATAAATTTTCAGGACCAAAAATTTCACGGGCGTTTTCCAATGTTGCTAAATCGACTGCTGCTCCATTTTTAAGAAGAACCGGTAAAATCCCGATAATATCTAGGTTCGCTCCGTATTCATCAATTAATGATTGTAAGTAACCCGTAAATACTTCGGCACCCTGCAAGCTTCTTTCTTGTGTTTGGAGTACGACAACGACAAAATCCGAAGCATACAGTGCTGCATCCGTAATAACAGAAATCGTTGGTGGTACGTCAATAAATATGAAATCATAATCCTTTTTTAATGGCTCAATTAACGAAGCGAAATATTTAACCCGTGAGCTTGTATCTGACGGGAATTTCTTTTCAAGATAACGTGGATACAAAGCAAAATCGCTAAAGCTCGGTAAAAGATACAAATTTTCTTTAACCTCTGTTACAATCTGCCCCAAATCTTCCTCTTGAATCGCAGCCATCAATGTTTTATTAAATGTTACGATTTCATCGGTTACTGAAGCTTTTGTTTTTAAGAACAATGTCGTCGCATTTGCTTGTGGATCCTGGTCACACAAAAGCACCTTATAACCCATTTCTGATAATGCGTAGGCTATCATCGTACTATTGGTTGTCTTCCCAGTACCTCCCTTGAAATTGCCGAACGTTACTATGATTGCTTCTTCTCTTTTTTCCATTTCTGTTACCTCCCTTATTTTAAAAACGTACTTTTAGTTGAATGTAGATTTGTAGACATGTAGATAAGTAGATTATATCAAGGATTTTGAGAATAAAGAAGTAAGTTCTTTTTTTTAGAAAGCTTTAATTTAGTGAACAGGGTTTTAAAGAATTAGGAAGATTGATATGTATACCTGTATACATATAGATGAGTCTACTTGTAGATTTGTAGACTAATCTACAACTTATTCTAATGAAAGTATTTTAATTCTCTACTGTCAAAAAATTTTAATTAGGCTTTCTAATACCTCTAATCATTGATATATCAAGCACTTTGATATTTAGCCACTACTTCGGTATTGTTGACATCTTTTTTTAATAAGCTAAAATTAGCTTATAAATCTTTTTTAATGGTTTTTACACAAAAAAGCAGCTGGGTGCGACCAGCTGCTTTTTGCTGTTTATCGTAAATAATGTGCTAATCCAATTGCGAATGGGCGTATTAATACATGCTCAATCAACACTAGGATATTCTTAAACGATAACCAATTACGTTTTTCAAGATAAATCTTTTTTAATGGTTCTTTCTTCTTCACTTTACTCACCTCCTTTTTTGAACGAGTGTAAAGCGAATACAATATACGGTATTATTTAAAGTTAAATCTACTATATGCTGTATATATATATTGCCTTAGAATCTTTTTTCTAACAAGGGCTTGATTTTTTATTAGGACCGTTAATTCCATTTATATCAATGATTTCAGGCTAAAAAATTTTCTTAAAAAAGAAATGTACGTTTTAATTCTTAAATAAAATCTATGTTTTCACTGCTACTGCTTTAATTCCTTATTATTTGGAACTAGACTAATTGTTGACCCAAAATCATACGGTTGATAATAAACTACATAACCACATTCTAAACATTGAACATCACATAATCTTGGTGTTGCTAAATCTTTTGCTTCATGCACTTTTATTATATCCTGAATTCCATTACATTTTGGACAGAACATTTATAATCCCCCTGTAATCATTCCTATTAACTTGATATCTAAGTTTAGGCGTAAATTGAAAATATCCTCGTGTTTAATACTACCGATATCTGTGCTGAAATCATTTTCTATATTTCTTGCAAACAGTATCTTACCTGCTAAATCTAACGTAATACCGTCTTCTGTTACTATTCTAAACATAGGATTGCCTTTCTTGCATTTCCCCTGTTCGTCAATAATAATTACAATTTCATTATTATAATCGACAAACTCTAATGAATCGCTTTCTATTAAAGAACTCAATTCATCATAGATATCACCTAATGTTGAATCTATTTTAGTTACCTCAGCTTTCAATTTAAAAGCATCAGTATCAAACGAAATCACATAAAACTTCATTTTAATCCCACCTATAAATAGAAATACACAGAGTAAACCCTGTGTATTAAATCCCTAATGTTATTTGTGTAACATTTTCCTGCTCCTGTAAATCAATATTTTTTATAGTTTCACCCATGTCCTTTATTAAATCAACGACCAGAGCATTCCCCATACAGAAGTAACGCATACGTTTTGGCATGCCTTCCGTCCAATTGTCATCGAATCCATTTAGACGTTCACATTCTATCGGTGTTAAAAAGCGCTTACGTCCGTTTACTTCTACGATATGAGTACTACGGTTAACAGTACCTTCACTTGTCAACATCGTACGACCAGGTAACTCTAAATTATCAGTTGGTGACATACCACCTTCGGAATAAATATATTGATGACCATCAGCAGAAGTTCGTTCAATCTTTTTTGGTCCACGTAAATAACCAAACTTTTCAATGGCTGATTCATTTAGATAATATTCTTCATCAATCTCATCTTCCGAGAGTAAAATATCCTTTAATGGTGTTGCAGGATTTATAATTGGTTCTGGCTGAACTGTATGAACCTTGCCATCAATCATAATGCCGGCCGTATGGAATCCAAACGCGAAATTATCGGATATTTCAACGATATCCTTTGGTAATTCAACCGATGCACGACGGTTTTTATAAGGTTCACTTGTTACTGGGAACGTACGTGCAAAAAAGCCTTCTTTAAATAAGATTTTCTCTTTATCTAATTTCATTTGCTCTTTAGCAAAGCTTAAGTTCTTTTTATAGGCAAAGATAAAAACGCGACGTCTACGCTGTGCGTATCCGTAATCACTGGCATTAATTACGCGCCACTCAACAATATAATCCAAGTCGCGGAATACTGCCAACATAATTGCAAAGTCTCGTCCACGCTGTTTTGATGGAGATTTAATTAAGCGATCGACATTTTCCAATAACACATATTTTGGGTGACTGCTTTCAAGAACGCGTTTAATTTCCCAAAAAAGAACACCTTTTTTGCCGTTTATACCCTGCTCATTATTTAAAGAGCGACTTACACTATAGTCTTGACAAGGAAAACCGCCAACTAACATATCTATATGTAGTGAACTGAATTTGCTGTCAGCCACTGTTGTAATATCTTCATTGCTCACTTCACCTTGAGGAAAGTGACTTTTATAACATTCATACGCATCTTGGGCCTTTTTTGAAGGTTCCCATTGATTGGCCCATACTGTTTGAAAAAATTCTTTGTCAGCCTTCTCTAACCCTAGGCGAAAACCACCAACACCAGCGAATAGTTCCACAACATTTAGGTTTTTATTCATAAATACGAACATCCTTTCTATCTTAATTTTATTATAAACGAACAAGATTGAAAGATCAACAATTATGTTTTGGACATATTTACGTGATTAAATACAGAATTTACCGTATTCTAAAATTAGTGTTTATAAAAGGGAGTTTTGACGATGGCATTGCATGAATTTAAGAGGAATGAATTAGAAACCATTTTTAAAAATGTATTAAATAAAACGCTTGGGGACGTAGATATTAAAAATGTCTTTAATCGCACAATTACTCACCCTAAAATTACTGGCATTGCTGGCGATGTTGTAGAACAATCCATTCTAGGCTATCAAGCAGATTCGGATAAAAATCCGGATTTATTAGTTGATGGAATACCTACAGAATTAAAAACAACTGGTATTCGAAACCCTAAAAAGCAAGGCGAATTTATTTATGAAGCAAAGGAGCCAATGTCAATTACTGCAGTTTCACCAGATAAAATTACAAGCGAGGAATTTGACACCTCTAGTTTTTGGCGAAAATTAGAACACATGCTACTTGTTTATTACCATTATGATTCACCCGTAACAGTGAAGGCTGCTGATTATGCAAACTTCTTTATAAAAGGCTATCACTTTCATGAGTTTTCAGATGAAGAGCGTGAAATTTTGAAGAATGATTGGCTCATAGTACGTGATTTTATTCATCATTTACAGGAAACTTATGAAAATCCAAAAGCTGAATATCCTCGCCTTTCATCGGAATTGCGTAAACAGCTCATGTTAATCGATACTGCTCCTAAATGGCCAAATGCACCTCGGTTTCGTTTGAAGCGTGCTGCTGTTTCAACATTGGTTCAAAAGCATTTCGGAGCCCAATTTGAAGAATTAGATGAAACGTATTCAAGCTTTAAGGAACTAGATGCAGAATTACATAAACTTACTGCTAAATATAAAAATAAAACTGTTCGCGAGCTAATCCTCGAATTAGATATTGATTTCGATCTAAGTACGGGTAAAGATGTGCCAAAAGGTATCTCAGAACAAATTATTATAAAAATGTTTGGTGGTACAGCTAAGAAATTAAGTAAAATTGAGCTATTTAGTAAAGTGGGTCTCGTTCCTAAAACGATTGTCCAAACGACTACTGGTGCTCGTACAGAAGATACGAAGCTATTTAAAATTGATTTTGCTGAATGGACGGACATAGATACATCGTTTGAAGACTCATTCATATATAACTACTTTAGTGGTCAGCAATTCCTATGTATCATTTTCGAAGAGCCTTCTGCAAAATCCCAACTACTTAATAATAAATTTATTGGCTTTAAACGCCTAGTATTTACTGAGGATATTTTGGAGAATGAAGTGAAGCCTGTTCGGGAAAAAATACGTGATTTAGTTAATAACTACAAATTAGTTGAAACTATTGAAATGGATAAATTCAATAAACCTCTTATTAATAAGTCAACAAACACAGTGAAAACATCACTTAACTTCCCTAAATCAAAAGACCATACATTTTTTGTACGTGGTTCTGGTACTGATTCAACTAAGAAGCCGCTTGAACTAAACGGTATACGTATGTATTCGCAGTATTTATGGATGAAGGGTAGTGTTATTAACCAGATGTTGGGAGAGGTTGAGTATATTTAAATAAACCAAACCTAGGGTGCTACCCTGGGTTTGGTTTATTTATTTTTACAATATATCTTCTATTCTATGTCGATAAACCATATATCTGCTTCAACTATGTCAGAAGTAACATACTCATCTTTAGTGGTTCTGGTGCAAATAGAAGTTGTATTTTTTTGAACATATACATCACTCCCATGCCATTTTGTAGAGGATGGTATTAGTATGTCCATGCTTTAGAGGTGAACTGCAGTTGTATAGATTTTTTGTACCAGAACCCCATCATTTCAACAAGGTTTGATTTATTTGTAGGTGTATAATCCATTACATAATACCATAAAAATTTAATAACAATTGCTTATTGATTTTAATCCCATATGTTTCATAAAATTCCTCGTGGCGTTGGTAGAGATAATCAATCATAGCTGCTTTTTCTTGTGGCATCCCATGATGAATTTTACGATGACAATTTGGACAAAGCGTAACAATATTGTCTGCAAAATCAATGGTATTTTCATAATAATCTTGTGCTGCCATCGGAATTAAGTGATGTGCCTCCATATAAGGCATTTGATTGTTAGTAGTTTTAAATGTGACATGTCTATCATCCATTTCACATTTATAGTTACTTTTTTCCTTAGCAGCAATACTTTCAGCAGAATTTCTTGGATAACTCGCACCATTCTGAGTCTGTCTTTTTCTTGGTTTTCTTTTCGGCTCAGTGATTAACTCTGTATCATTTTCAATAGTCTTAATATCACCTTTAATTGGAAAAGCGGAATTTAAAGTACTATTTAGTTCTGTATCAATAGATTCTTCCCGCATCATTTGTTTAGATGTTACATATGCTCTAAAGCATGCAATGGTAGCACTTGGAAAACGATTTTCCCTTTCGTTATATTCTTTAAAATCACTCAAGGAACTTAATCTCTCTATTTTTTTAAAATCTTTAAAATTATCAAGCTCTCCAATAGAATCTTGATAGTTTTCTTCGTATAAAATTACAAGTCTCAATAAATATCTAGCATATGAACTTGACTTACCACTTTTCTTTTTAGCATTTCCAGCTTGTTCTGTTAGTAGTTCTGCAAATTCTCTATATTCTTCATAAATCACTCCATATTTAGTTCGTGCCTGTATAAATTTTTCTTCAGTAGCTGGAATTTTTCTGAATATCATATAGTATACCGCTCCTTTAATCAGTGGATTTTATTTACCTTATTTACTTCCTGAACTATTAACTTTCTAGTTCCATCATTTATCCACTTTTTGGTGTATAAAAAAAGACTTGCCAGTCACCCGAAATACCTCACAGTTTAGGTCGAATCTAACGAGTGAAGGTAATAAAGGATGTTTGCAATGTCTGAAATTAATTGTATCAAAACATTACGAAATGAAAAAGGACTATCTATTTCCGCAATAGCCACCACCTCAAATATTGGATGAAGATCAGTTACAAAGTACACCTGTTCATCGACGTGCGCTATTTTACTTTTTAATTAGATACTAGTATATAATTAAAAAAATCTCTATTTGAAATTAAAGGAGCAGATGTAATGCAAAAAAGTATCCCAATTATTATTAGTCCATTAAATACATTTCTAAATAAGACTATATCCGAGATTGGACAAATAACCGGACTAAATACAAATTTAGTAAGTAAAAAGACTTCCATTAGTTCGTTATCTAATTCTATGTTTTCTTATGCTAATCTAAATTCAACTCAGTTAAAGAAAGATTTTAATTTAATCATTAAAACTGTCTCCTTAAAAGAAAACGGCATATCCAAAGAAGCCATGTCATTTGAACACGTTAACTTTCACAGTGTGGTAAGTGAAGATTGGGAAAATAGCTTTTTAAGAGAAAAATTTACGAATACAACATTTTTATTTATTGTATTCCAATTTGTCGGGACAGAATTATATTTTAAAGGTTTTAAAGTATGGAAGATGCCCGAAGAAACAATAAATAACGAATTAAAAAATTTCTGGTCATTATTAAAGGATAAATTAGAATTAGGTGTTACTTTAACATTGGCTAAACGAGGGGATAAAACAATTACCCTAAACAATCTACCTTCTACTAAGGATTCCAAAATAATGCATATTCGTCCTAAGGCTAGCAACGCTATGGATACAACGGAATTACCTGATGGACAACTTATTTCTAAACAGGCTTATTGGTTTAATGCTTCTTATGTTAGTCAAATTTTAGATGATCTACCTGCTCTTAAAATTAATAACGCTCAATCAGAATCAAATCAGCAAATATTTAAATACGATTATCAGCAACTAAAACCAATCCTATCTAAGGAAATCTACACAATCGATCAATTTATTAAAAATATTCAAACTATTTATGGTTCCTTTACTAAATTCGATGTTAATGAACAGCAGATTGAGGATATTGGCTATAGATTAATACCACCGTTCGTATTACATCATAATTTTTCTAGTTTAGATGAATATTTTAATAGCCAAATTTTAAAAGAACGATATTTCAAACTACCTAATGACGACGTTTGGCAAAGTCTTTTTTCACAGCGTAAGCTTGAAAACATGGAAAATAGCTACTCTATTTTTAAAATTGAAGACAATCTATACCTAACTAAAACAGCACTTGAATCCGCCAATATTGATGCATCCACTTTAATTTCTTATAGAGAGTCTGTTGAAACATTTGTGCCAAAGGATCAATATTTCACTTTAACCTCTTTAAAAGATAGTGGTTTCCGTCATCCAATTGAAGAATTTGGGTTCGAAATCCTATTTTATGAATCTCTTTTAAAAAGACCAGGTCGTTTAAAATACCTAAACATTTGTGGTCAATTATTTTTTATTAAGAACCCGTTAAAACCGGATCTATCACATTTTTTGGCAAAATTATTTACAACTACAAATCAATCCGTTTTATCAGTGGATAAGATTATAGAACAAACACAAGACACTTTTGGTGTGAAATTTAATTTTGATGCTCTCGATAATTTACTTAAATCAACCTCCATTGATCAATATTACTCAGATTCACTATGTAAGCTTTTTGTCGCTAAAAATGAGTATCTTAATTTCATTCAATAAACCCTCCCCTATTCGATCCGCTAGGTTGAGTAGGGTTTTTTATTCATCATGTTGTATATTCGCTTGATTTCTACCATTCCTATTGTAATTACTTATAAATTACCTCAGACTTAGTTAGGGATATAAGACTATAATGGAACTGAGGCGAAAGAAATAAAACAGATATCTAAATCAAATAAATATAGCCTATATCATTTAATAGGTCATATAAGCCTAGCCACTGTCAAAAAAATCATTGATACATATCAATTAAGCGTTAATGATTTCTTAGAGGAAAGCCAACAATTAATTGAAAAAGTGGGTTCAAAAAAGGGTATGATTACTAAGGTCCAAGGTATTTTGCGTGCCTTGCCTGACGAACAATTAACGCAACCCAGCATAAAACATTTAGCTGCTACCGGTTTATCTGAAAACATCATTAAATTATTACAATCTTATAATATCGTGTATGGAGATTTACAAGATTTAAAATTACCGAAATTCGTTGCACTTACTTCCGGTAATTGTCGTGAATCCACATATCAACGTATTATGGATGCATATAGTGAATTTGAAAATTTGCTTTTTAAAAACCATTCTAACCTTGATAGAGAATTTTTATTGAAAAGTTTTTTAGACTCCCTTGGGCCTGATGAGTTTTTCACAGCCAATCAATTTTTAGATAAAAATCCTACACTTAATTCGGAAGACCTTGTTTTTTTTATAAAAAAAGACTTACTTTATAAAGAAGGTGTATGGTACAGAAAAAAGTATAAAGAATTACAAGTGCATATTAATACAAATTCCAATGTGAAACATATAGATGTTTTTCTTAGCCGAATAAATGGTAAAACTATGCAAGAGGTAGCTGATCAACAAAAGGTTTCTCGTCAGACTATTTCGAACCGTGAAAAAACAATTCTTAAATTAATACCTTTTACTGAGGAAGAAGCATTATACAAAAAGTTTTTTGAATATTTCAGCTGTTCCAAAAATTTGTTTTGTGATCTATTTAATGAGCCTGAGAGTATTTATAATTTCCTGAATATTAGGTTTGAAAAAGGTGTTAAGCATTTACTGAATAATATAGGTGATTACCCATTTACAGAACAGCAACGAAAGATTATTCTTCGATACTATAATGGATTTATTAATCATAAGAATCAGTTAACGGCATTGAATAAATTGGCAGTATTTGAAGATGTGCTTTACTATCACGGTAGAAATTCATCAAATGATAATTCCCTTTTCCAAAAATATAATGAACATATTATTACACACAACTATGACATTGAATTAGCTAAAGATGCAGCTGAGCTTCGTGGATTACAAGAAAGAAGTTCCTATGCCTTGCATGATCGTAGTAAAAAATATCGGTATTTTGATTTCACTCAATTAAATGAAGATGAGATTACTTATTTAAAAGAACTCTTAAATCTTCCACCTGGTATCTATAATATGAAAAAAATCCATTATGAAAATCTAGATTTCATGAAATCAATAGATATTCATAATGAACATGAATTACACAATCTATACAGGGCTTTTATCCCTATAAAGAACGTCACTTACAATCGCATGCCTGAATTTTCTATTGGTAATATTGAGAAGAAAAATTTTATTATCCATCTATTTTTCGAGCGAGCGCCAATCCATATCGATGATTTTATAAACTATGTTCATAATGTATATTACTTACAAAAGAACTCATTAAAAAGCTATCTACAAATGGAACTTTCTGAGTACATTAGCGAAGAAATTATCCAAGTAGAGTATCAAGAGGTAACAGACGAAGAAATAAATTATCTAAAATCCATTTTAACATCTGATATTCACACGATTGATGAAATTGTTGAATTAGGTTCTCAAAAAGTAGAAGACTTCTCTACTCGATTTATAAATAACATGCTACTAAATAAGCTGGGTTTCAGTATTCGAGGGCAATTTATATTGATTAATGAATATAAAGCTGTCGAAAGATATTTTACCGATATAATTCTTCAGCAAGATTATTTTTCCAACGAAAGATTACCTGTTCAACGAACACAAAGTTTTTGGAAAACTATTTATGATTTAGAAAAAAACCTGGATATTTTTAAATTAGATAGCGATATGTATATTACTTTAGGTAAATTAGAACAGGTTGGTATTTCAAAATCTACAATTATTGATTTTCAATCTAAGGTGAAAGCATTTATTGAAAAAGAACAATATTTTTCTCTAGCACTCCTTCAAAAAAATGGATTTTCTCATCAATTATTAGACTTAGGGTTTGAAAACATATTCTACAATCGTATTTTATGGGCAGATTCAGAGATTAAAGGCATTACTTTATCAGCTGGTTACATCTTTATCCTTCAAAAAAGGGATGTATCACTGGTTGACTTTTTAGAATCGCTTGTTCAGGAACATGAGACAATTGATGCATACGACTTAATTGAACATATATATGAAAAATATAAGGTTCGAATTGAGTTGCAAAAGGCTATTACGCTGTTACAAAACACCGAGGTTTATTATTCTCCTGAACTATCAAAATTCTACTGTGATAAAGATACGTTCTTCGAGGAAATTTACAAATAAATTAACACAAATACATTCAACAAGGAGATATATATGACTACAAATACTCAAGTCTTTTTAAATGATTTAATCGCAAAAAATATTATCAAAGAAACGGATGGAACTAGAAAGTTAACAATTCAGGGAGTAACTAAAAATTATAAGGTTTATCGTATCCCTCCTGAGTATCTGCACTATAACATTAAAAACGGACGTATTATTAGTTCAATTAATCGTTACGAAGCAGAAGGAAATGTATTAAATCTTACTGACAAGGTGGCATATAATAACATCTTGCAACAATACATCGTCGAATCAAATAGTGTTGCTCTACAATCAACTAAAGCAAACATAAAACTTTTTGGCCAACGTTTACCGGGTGTTGTTTTAAATGACGGGCGGGTAATTGATGGCAACAGAAGGTTTACTTGTATCCGCCTTATCAACGCAGAAGATGGTGCCAACCTATACTTTGAAGCAGTAATTTTAGATCAAGCTGAAGGTCTAACAGATAAAGATATTAAACGTTTGGAGTTAAATTTACAACATGCGGAAGAACGTCCTGTAGATTATGATCCCATTGATAATTTAGTGGAAGTTTATACTGTTATTGTTAAAGATAAATTATTTACTGTGGAAGATTATGCTCGCAATACTAATAAGAGAAAATCTGAAGTAGAAAAGATGGTGAAAAAGGCGATTCTAATGGCTGAGTTCCTTGAATTTATCAATGCGAAAGATAAATATTATGTAGCTCGAGACTTAAATTTAGATGGTCCATTACAAGAGGTTATGGGAATTCTAAATAAAGAAGATTCATCTGATGAAGTAGAATTCTTACGCGTAAAAAATGCCTTATTTACTGCATTAGCAATTCCATACCGAGGTGACACTACTCGTTATATCCGCGATATAGGGAAAGACATTTTAAGTGCTGATAATCGCGAGGAGTTTTTAGAAGAGTATGAAGATATCGTAGAAGACGTATACGAAACTTTTCAAGAGGAAGAGAACGTTACAAAAGAAGTTATTCGTAAAGTTAATGCCGATTTAGAATCTAAAAAGAAATCTGAATCAATTATTGAAGATAAAATCACAACAACACGTATTACAAATATCCAAGGCAAACCAGTTGATTCTTTAAAACGTTCAATTACGACTTTAGAGTCTATTGATACAGATCAAATTTCTCGTTTAGATGCCACTTCTAAACAAGAATTCAAATCATTAATGGATAACATTAATGCAACAATGAAATTATTCGGTGAGAAGCTTGGTATATAAGGAAATCCCTCTTAAGCCATCTTATTATACGACAACCTCAGACATTGTGAATGAGTTTTACAATCCGGTCCTTCAAATAGCGACCTCTTATGATCGAGTAAGTGGTTACTTCAGTTCTAAAGCCCTTGCAGCTTATGCAAAGGGCTTGAACGGCCTCATCAAAAATGATGGGAAAATGCGGCTTATTATCTCTCAAGATATCAGTGAAGAAGACTTTGCCATTATTAAAGAAGGCTACGATCTCCGAGAACAGCTTACTGATAGCCTATTAGCGAAGTTAGATGACCAATTAACTATTGATGAACAGATTAATTTTTATAATCTAGCTCATTTAATTGCCTTAGATAAGGTAGATATTAAGATTGGCTTCAAAACATCTGGTATATTCCATTCAAAATTTGGAATATGTGAAGATGCAGATGGAAATGTGATTTACTTCACTGGCTCTAACAATGAAACATACGCAGCAATTGAAAATAACTTTGAATCATTTGACATCACAACATCCTGGCTCGCATCTCCATTTGATTTACAAAAAATAGTACATGCTCGCCAAGAATTCAATACTCTTTGGGCAAACAAAGCTCAAATGATGAATGTTCATGTTAAGAATATTAATGAAATTATCAAACAAAAAATCATGTCATTCGATAAAGGGAGACTTATTTTGAATCCAGAAATGTTAATCGAAGATGCATTAATCTTATCTATTAATGATAGTCAGTTAATTTTAGAAGACACGCTAACCTCTTATACAATTAAACCAAAAGATTATGCATTACAAAAACTAGCACCATATTTAGATGGTGATTACCCTACCTTTAAATCCGACTTAAACTATATCGAGATGAAGGAAGTCATTAAAATACTAGAACGTTTTGCTAATCGTAAAAAATTCAATTTCATTGTCGGTAGCGAATTGACGAATTTCCTTGAACAGCAAGCTTATTGGATTGAAGAACGCTCAAAGTATGCCCTCTTACTGAAATCGCAGGACGAACAAATTTTTGAACGCTTTGATGAGTTCCAAAAAATTGTAAGTAGTGAACTGCACCGGCCTTTACGTGAAATGCAAATGTGGAGTGCATTCTACATGCACCAAATGAAAAGGGCTGCGAACTTTTCTGTTCCGGGTGCTGGGAAAACTTCAATGATTTATGGAGTTTTCTCATATCTAAACTCGCCTGCAATCAATGCTATCGACCGTATTGTAATGATTGGACCAAAAAACTCATTCTTATCATGGAAACTAGAGTTTGCGGAGAACTTTGGTAATAAAAAAGAGCTACGATTACTCGATATCCATGATGAAGATGCTCCCATTATCCAGCTAGAAATTAATAGTCTGAATAAGAACCTAATATTAATTAACTATGAGTCTCTTCAAAAATACGAAAATATCTTAATGGAGATTATCGATGAACGTACAATGCTTGTATTTGATGAAGTGCATAAAATCAAAGGGGTCCGAAGTAAACGTGCACAAGTAGCAAAGAAAATTGCTGAAAAACCGCTTTATAAGTATGTTTTAACGGGAACACCTATTCCGAATACTTATGAAGATATCTTTAACTTCTTAAATATTCTATATACCGATGAATATAAAAAATTCTTTAACTTTAAAATCAATGATTTAAAAAATCCTGACGTAATAAAAATGGAGAAAATCAATGATAAACTCTATCCATTCTTCTGGCGTACAACAAAAATAGAACTTCAAGTGCCTCCTGCAAATCTAGATGATATTATCAAGGTACCAGCAAACCATTTAGAACAGGAGATTATTGATTTACTCTACAAGAAATATGCAGGAAACCCATTCCATCTATATATTCGTCTCATTCAAGCATCTGCAAATCCTGAGTTGCTCTTAAAGGCGATTAATCGTATTGAAATGTACGGCGAGGAAAGTCAGTTAAATTGGTATAACAACTTTGATGAGGACGCAATTGTATTTACAGAGGACGAAATTCAAACAATTAAACATGTAAAGACTACCTCTAAATATCAAGCTGCTATTGATTTAGCTACAGATTTACACACCGAGGGCAAACAAAGCTTAATATGGTGTATGTTTGTTAATACAATTGATAAAGTATACGCTGATTTAACAGCAAAAGGCATCAAAGCAGCTGTAATCTACGGTAATACACCACAGCAAGAACGCGAAAAAATTATAGAGGCATTCAAACGGACTGAAATTAATGTTTTAATTACGAATCCACATACGCTTGCCGAGTCTGTTTCTTTACACCGTACTTGCCATGATGCGATTTATTTAGAGTATTCGTTCAATCTAACACATATGTTGCAATCTCGGGACCGTATTCACCGCCTAGGATTGAAAGATACCGACTATACTCAGTACTATTACTTCATGCTTGAAGGTCAAGAAGGAGCACACAATACGATTGATGAGCGTATTTATAATCGCTTGAAAGAAAAAGAACAACGAATGCTTGATGCGATTGAACGAGGGATTTTAGAGCCCGATCCTGAAGTAGATTATACGGAGATTTTAGAGTTGTTTAGCTAAAAATAGGTTTATGAACATCTCTATCAAACCCTAATAAAATCCCTTTAAATGAAAATCTATTTAGCTACCATTTTGTAGACAACTTCTTAGCCCTGCTCTAATCAATGTTTGAACAGGGCTAAGAAGTTGTTTTTGTCTATTAACTCGTCTATAAATAGGTTTATATAAATCGTATATTTAAGTAATCATTTCCTATCTGCATCACAAATAATCATCCACATCATCCGACCGTAAATTAATATAATGCTCCATAATCGTCTGATGTGACTTATGACCAGACTGCTTGGCGATTGTTGGAATATCAGCACCCTTCTGATACATGGCCGTAATCTGTGTTTTACGGAAAGTATATGGTGCAAAGCCAAGCCAGCTTTGAATTGCTTGATTATAGCTCACTTCACTAATTTGACGGCTTGTATGGTTGCCCCATTTATCGGCTGCACCGACGAAATAATCTTCGGCAATCAGTTCACTTGCTGTTATATAATTTCTAACCGCCTGCACGCACTCGAGCGTCAGGCGTTTTTCTTTCATATCACCTTGTTTCACCATCATCACCTGAACTGTTCGATTTTCTAAATCAAAGTCACTCACTTTGATTCGCACCATTTCCGAAGGGCGATTGGCAGTGATTAAATTTACGAGACAAATCGCACGCTTACGGATATCACTTTTCTTCCCTGTGTCGTAGCGATCGATTAAACGTAGCACATCCGTTTGTTTCTCGGCCCGAATTCCACGCATCGATTTTAGGCGCAGATAATCTTCCTCATTATAGAGTGATCGCAGCATTTTCACACCTAACTCTTGCTCATTCGTCATCTGCAGTCCGTATTGATTAACCAACCAGTATTTCACTCCTGCAAATCTGCGGTTAAATGTTGAAAGGCGTACATGTTGTTGTGTAATGAGTTCGTGTAAATAGAGTTCAAGCGAATCAAAATTCAAAGCTAAAAAGTTTTTCTCACAGAATACCTGAAATAAATTGAAATCCGGCTTATACATATCCAGTTTCTTCTTTTTCATCGCTTGAATCGTTTCATCTTTCTGTTGCTGCATCTTATACTGTTGCAAAGAAAACAGAGTTTCTTCCATTATATATACCTCCCTATTTCATTTCGTTTTTTTTGATGCATTTCTTTTCTCATCTATTTTGTTTCCGCCTTAATCCCTTGCAGTTCTTCAAAAAAAATTTCTACTTTTGTTAAGTAGATTCCCAAAAAGTATAGTTTGGTCAAAAATGATTTGAAATCACAGGGGTTTTCAAGGGAACATATGTTTCTATCAGTATACCATAATCAACCTTAAACAAGCATTATTTTTTAAGGTTGATATTTTTTATACCTTAAAATAATATTTAGGTTCAGAGGCCATTTAATTACCAGCAAATATTGTTGAATGAAGAGAAATCGTATTAATAATAATATATAATAGAAGGAAAATAACAATTGGACTGAGAGCTAAGAATAAAAAAATTTGTATGACCACTACTAAGTCTATAAAGATAATCAATTCCAATAGGATTTCAGTGAGACTTGGATAAACGAAATACACGAGTATTAGGTTCAAAGTACTTTCCCTTAAAACCAGTTGTGATTTTATTAAAAAACAACCTTATTGAATCCTATTTAAACCAATAATTTAATTTTTGACCTACGAAGCCAGTAGTCGCTGTTATACTCTTATAAGCATCTTTTCAAAAAAACTGAAAAATTATAATAATTTGTGAAATACTTTTATTTATGTTATATTTAAAGATGGTATGATTAGTATCTATAATAAAATTTTAAAACTGAAAGAAACCTAAATAAATTTAAAACTGAAAAAATATAATAGAAAATAAATATTCATATAACTAATAAAATTATTAAAGTATAAATAAACTCTAAATAAAACTTATAGAATCCAAATCATAGACCTAATACCGCAATAAGTAATAGGTCCATTTATTATTTGAAAAAGGAGGGTCTCTCATGACAAGACCTTTTGTCCTTACTTTCAAAAATGGAGAAAATTTAGAGATTGCACAAAATGTTTTCCTACTTACTGAAAGCCAAAGGGATGAACTAATTAATTACGCAAAACTATTTACTAAACAAGAATTATTAGGTAGCCAATCGGGTATAAAAATTAAGATGGCAACAGAACAAATGAAGCAAGTGATTTCTTATAAAGATAAGCTTCTTAAAGGGTATGATGGAAAACAGGCTTTAGAAGATGATCTTATTGAATTTAAGGAACATGCTTTTGATAGAATTTACGAGCGTTTTTTCAATTCAGACGAAATAGAATTTGATGAACTATTAGTTAAATTGATCGATGTATTGATTAACTCTTCTGAGGTACATGAAAAATTCGAATGGAAAGGTTACTCCAATCTGTCGTTTTCGTTTAGAGGATTAGACTTTAACTTAGGATTTGACACAATTACAATTGTATCTGCCTTAACAAAAGATACAGCAATTATAATTACTGGATTTAAGAAATCTTTCAAAAATGCTTTAGGTATAAAAATTAAGAAGCCCACAATTTAGTGGGCTTCTTAATTTTTATACATTATCAAATTCAATTTCGGATATATTATTTCGCTTCATAAATGTCATAAGTTTTGCAATTTTAAGTGCTACACGTCCAGGTAGGTGTAATTCGTCTGATCCATCAATAGCAACAATGTAAGGGACATTTTTAATAAGCAAGCCATCACGTGACAAATTTTTAAATACTACTTCACGATGAGATTTGTTAAACTTTTCTGCCATAATTACAGACATTTTCACTCCTCCTAACATGTTAAAACACCTTAATTAGTATATAGAAAAAAAATATATATATCAACTTCAAGGTATTATAAAGAATACCCTTTATTTAAGCTAATCAAACAAAATAATCAAATAATTATTTTGAATTTTTAAACCATTATAACATGGTAAGTTTTAGATTTCCAGTATAGATAAAAAATTTAAAATCACTAAACTTATTAATGTTATTATTGGATATATTCAAAAAAGTAATAAATTATAATCAAAAAGGTTCACCTATCCAAAAACATTTACAGCTAGATCATTTCTAGATATTTTATAAGTAGTTAATTTTCCCTTTGTTTATTTGAACAATACGAACAGAGCAACATAGCTATATGGTTATATTGCTTTTTTATCTACAAGAAATCCTTCTATAATCTACGCCTTTAAATACCTGTAAAGGAACTGAAAGAATCAGTTTATATCCATTCTCCTCAAACTTAATAAAATCTGTTCCAGAAAGGATCTCAAAGGCTTGGGATAATTTTCTCCGCAACGAAGAAATATTACGTTTCACCACAGTAGAATTCGGATTATCCAATGCGATTTCAGGCCATACATAATCAAGTATTAGAGATTTTGAAACAAAGGCTGTCTCATTCAATACCAAGAAAGATAAAAGCTCGGCTTCTTTTGGGTTCAATGAAACTTCTGTATCGCTAGTAATTAAAGCATTATATGATGTGTGGAGCGTAAGGATACAACACATATTCTCACGTGTTTTCTGCAAGGCTTCTTCAAGGCACTCTTCTCTTTCTTCACGTTTCTGTCGTGAAATAACACGTCTTTCATCAGCCAAATTTCTATATTTCTCGATAAACAATGTCCATTCACTTTTTACATCCAATGCTTCTGCATGCTCAAACTGTTCCTTTCCTCGGTGATGTAGCTTAATTTTTTTGTATGCACAACCCATTAAGGCAAAGAGCTTGATTTTTTCCTTCTCGGATAGTTTATATTTGAAAGCTTCATTCGCATAAAACAGCACTGCCTCCCACTTTTCGTGATCCCCATTGATAAATGCGAGACGGTAATATATCTCCGAATGAGTAGGTTCCAGATCAATCACACGCTTCAATAAACTTTCGGCCCGGTTCATATTTCCATGGTGCATCTTTTCATTACGGGCCTTTTCCAGTAATAAATTGGCTTGCTGTTTGTTATAATGCGCAAAGTTAAATGAATCTACCTTGCTTAGCTTTTCGTAAAGTTGTATCCCTTCTTCGTACCATTCATCCGAATCCTCTTCTTTAGACAGCCATAGATCTTCTTTTTCGAGTAGTAATTCCTTTTTCGTCAGCATACAGATCCCCCTCCTTGACTACTTTATACATCCAGTCTTCTAGGATAAAATATCCTTCAAGATCGGAAAAATTTTCAACAAAATTCTTTTGGAAACGTTTAAAGTTCGCACTTTTTAATTCGCGGATTTCGGCAGCATGCGCTTCCAGTACCTCTGCCATTCTTAATGTGTCCTGATGAATTTTGTGCAAGCACCAGTTCTGTGTTGCTTTAGCACGCAATTCGGCGCCTGTATAGCCCTCATAGACTACTTCCCAATCATAATTTAAATTCAATTCATTAAGATACATGCGTTGTACAGTCGCAAACCATACGCCCATATATGGACCTGCAAACTGGAAGCGCGGTGCTTTTTTCAGATGACCGTTACATCCTGCATGAGTGGCGATTCCAGCCAGATTTGCAGACTTTACGAAACGTGCCATGTTATATTCCAATTGAAAAGCATTTACACGGAAACCGTAGCGACGGTTTGCAAAAAAGCGCCAATGTTGGTGATATTCTGCCCGATTGATTTCAAAAGGTCTTCCTCCAGCTGTTAAGATCTTTTTCATCTTTAATATCGGCATCTGATTGACCAAAATTTCGATTTTATCTTCTCCATACGTCATGTATGGAATAGTTAATTTGTTTAAAACCAATTTTACATCTTCCACATCTTTTTTGGCACAATTTTTCGAAAAGAATAATACGTCTTCTTTTACTTCCACAAACAGTCCTCGCATTACTAATGCCTCTGCCACTTTTTCTGTTGCCGTCATTAACTCTAAATTCAATAAATTCATTTATTCCAGCTCCCTATGATTTGTTACCCTTAGTATATAAAAGTACCGGTTACAGATTTGTAACCGGACTCATTCCTAACCCCCGTTGTATAGATGCCTTTTTTGAAAGCCCTTGCTACCGCAGGAATTAAAATTATGAACTAAAATGTAATATTTTCTTTACTTTTAGTAAGAAATACATTACAATTTGAATTGTATTGGAATACTGAATAATTAAAAAATTCATTCAGAAAAGAGGGATACCGTGCTAGATAATAAAATTCATATTGGAAGGGTTGAAAAAAAAATGACCCAACAGCAACTAGCTGATGCAGTGGGAGTTAGTAGACAAACAATAGTAGCGTTAGAAAAGAATAAGTACAATCCATCTTTAATATTAGCCTTTAAAATTTCTGATGCTTTGGGTAAAGAAATCACAAGTATATTTGAATATAAGGAGGAACTTTAATGTTTACATTAATTACAAGTTTAGTTTTTGGTTTAATAATATTAGTAATACTTTCCGAACTATATAAAATGACTTTCGAGCGTAGTAAAGAATCAAAAGACGAAAGAGGGCAGTTGCTTATTTTAAAAATTAAATCATTTTCTTACGGACTGTTAACAATAGGAATATTAAGTGGCGTTGTACTAGTTGCTATCCTTGATTTAATGAATAAAGAGTTGTTCATCTACTACGTTATGATTGTATTCTTCATTCAGAGTATAGCCTCTTCTATTTATTTATCTGTTGCGAGAAAGCTTTAAGCACATATTTAATTCTTCCTAAAAATAACACTTCTAATTAGTTAGAAGTGTTATTTCATAACCTTAAACTTCTTTTTCTTGCTTCTCTAAAGGTAGTAGACAATCAACATCACATGAACCAGTAGGGAAAATGGTTCTTCTTTTTGCAATCATATCGTAAACTTTCTGGCCAATACCTAAAAAAATTGAAATATTAATAAAAGGAACAAATAACCATAAAAGTGGGATACTTTTACACACTCGATTTATGCTATAAATTCCAGCTTCAATTTTTCCATTACGTTTTAAAACAGAATGCATTCTATTTTCTAAATCTTCCATACTAATTCCATACTTTTTGGCAACACCTGATTCTCTAAAAGAAACAAATTCTAAACGTTTCAACCAATCTAAACTTTGGAACCTTTTTATGCTTTTCGTACAGAATGGACACCATCCATCATATAAGATGAGGACTAATGATTCTGATTCATTTATAGTTTTTTGAGATTTGGGCTTAAATAGGTAGCGTATTCTCTCATATCTTTTTTTACTAAACACACCAATCCATCTATATTCTTTATCCGTTAAGAACAATAGCTGATTTGCTATCATAATAAATGAAAAACTAAATAAACCCATTACTACAAAGATACCTGTATGCATTCCAATTACGCCAAGCATCCCAATATATTTTGTCTTTTTATTAAACAATAAAAATGGAAAAGCTAGTTGAACAATTATTGCTAAATATGCTCCTACAACTATAAAGAAATCTGATGCGAATATAATATCCTTAAAAAATGGATGCGAAAATTCATTTACTTGTAAAATATAATAAATAGCTGTTCCGTTTTGCCACAGTTCTCCCATCGCCTTATGAAGTCCTGAAGTAAAATAAAGAATACAAACTTGAACAAGAAAAGCAAGTATAGCTAAATTATGGAGTAAAAATCTTAAAGATAGTTTACTACTTAAGTTAGTATTTACTTTCTTTTTGTAAGCTCTAATCTGTGCATCTACTGAGAAATATTGTGTAGTATCTGCAAATATCAAATAAAATAACATGATACGTAATATATTATCGCCTCCATCCAGTATCAAATTATTATGACTCATTAACGACCAAACAAAAATAAAGTTTAATACTGATATTAACCTACCTTTATACCCCATTAAAAATACAATAGCAATTAAGATTCCGAGATGAAAAATAATATTAAAGTATAAATTGGAAGTACTAAGGCTATACAGAGAAAGATTGTATAAAAAAGATTCTGTTGCACTGTCTGTACCAACTAAACCATTTGGACCCCATAAAAAATATCGTTGTGAATAATGAATGGTATAGTTATAAAGAATGATTAAACCAAAAGCTATACGAATTAAACTAGCACCTACTAACATATGCTTTTTTTGATTTAGTAGGTTAAATTTATTAATCATATTTTTCACCTCGTTTTAGAATATAGATACTACATTTTGTACCTTTTGCCAATCAAATTCAATGTAACGTTCTTCTACTTCTACAGAATCCATTCCATTTTTGGAGAAAGGAATAGGGTTAGATTCTACCAAAAGTACTTTAAACTCTAAAACTTCATCAGTAGGATATGCAGTTCTTAAATGTGCCTCAGCATATCTATATAATAATTTATCTGACATTTCTACTTGTTGTTCTTTTTTTTCATTATTTATTAAGTCTTCATACTTTTCTTGTTCCAACTTTCCTTCATTAACTTTACTAATAATCTTTTGAATGGTTTCGTCACCTTCTAATCTCAAGCTATATGCAGCTCTAGGAATTCGTAACAAACGATTGTATGGTGTAAAACGATTCTTTTGATTTTCTTCAACCATATAGTCAAGAATATCTAGCCAACCAGTAGTAATAACACCTTGATCCGTCTGTAGCTTTGCTTGTACATAAAAGTGACTATTCGTTGTAACAGGGGTTGGAGCAAATAATTTCCAATTTTGTGTAAAAACAGGCTCTATATAAAGATTAATTTCATCATTATATTTTGCTTTAACTGGATTAGATGGTGCATTATACACAAGCGTTAAAGAAAAATGAAAGATAAATCCTATACATAAAATTACAGCTACTATATGCCTCCACATAAAAAACACCTCTCTAATTAAGATACGTACTTATTTTTTAGTCCCTGTTCCAAAATCGAACAGGGACTAAAAAATTAGTTATCAAAAGATTCTTTTATATCTTCGTAATTATAATTATTCAGATGAACTGCATTATCTCCAAAAACAGCATTTGTAACTGCTTTTCCTGCAGCTTTACCTACACTAAAAGCCCCTCCTAGAAGTGCAGCTCTACTTAAAGCTGCTATAACTGTTGGTTGATATTCTTCATCTTTTAGTGTCTGATTAATTGTAATTTCCTTTTCTGTTATTGGTGCAGCGCTTACTGCATTTGAGCATAATCCTACTCCTCCTGCAAATAACGACAATGCTAATCCTGATGCTAATAGTTGCTTTTGCAATTTGCTTTCACCTCTCAAATTATTACTTAAAATCAAAGGTCTCTATAATTTCTTTATAGTTATAATAAAAAGAGATTTTACATTAGACTTACCAAAAACAGCTTTCGGAGTTAATCCAGCTATAAAAAAGTCAATGCTAATCCCGATACAAATAATTGCTTATTGTAAATCAAAAGATTCAATAACTGTTTCATATTCATAAGAAGCAGGATCTTCAATTGAGTTTCCTAAAAGAGCATTAGCTGCAGAAGTTCCTGCTACAAATCCACCTACCCAAGCTGCACCTTTTAGAGCACCTTTTCCTACCGCTGCCCAAATCATCGGACGTACTTCATCGTCTTTTAAAGAATTCTCAATTGTAATCGCTTTTTCATTTATTGGAGCTGCTCCTACTGAACTTGAGCTTAAGCCTGCGCCTCCTACTAATATTGATAACGCCAGCCCTGATGCTAATAACTGCTTTTTCATCTTATTCCCTCCCTTAATTTAGGAAGTTTATCAACTTTTGATATAAAATAAACTTTTCACATTTAACAAGGTCATGAGCCAACAATTAAGTATAGAACTCATATCGTGGCGTTTATTTTTACTTTCTGTTGATAAACCCCCTTAAAAAATTAATCGTTTAAGTCAAATGAACCAACTACATCTTCGTAATTATAATCAGCTGCAGGCTCAATACTGCTTCCAAAAACTGCATTTGCTGCTTTTTCACCTACAACCCATCCAGCTCCCCAAGCAGCTCCTTTTAATGCTGCTTGTCCTACTGCTGCCCAAACCATCGGACGCA